>CAZSIK010000029.1:0-6543 GCA_964606515.1 uncultured Prolixibacteraceae bacterium | reverse complement strand
GGTATTAAATCAGTTTGTCGATCGTTCGGGTTGGAGCAAATGGGGTTGCTGGGGCATGGTGGAATACCGCGGGCAGGATGATGCTTCACCCAAATACCGTGCGCTTACTAATTGGATCGATGCCCATCCTATTGTCCTCGATAAACAAGCTCCCACCGTTCCGGGCGCACCAATAAAAAGCAACTCAACCGCCTCATCAATCTCGCTTTCATGGGCACCCTCCAGCGACAATGGATACATCGTGGGTTACGATGTGTTCTTGAACGGGACTTATTATGGTTCATCGAATTGTCAGGAGCTCAACACAACCTATACCCTTTCGGGACTAGAACCCGACAGTACGTACAGCATTACCCTCATAGCACGCGATTTCGGGGGAAATTATTCACCCTCAAGCGAGGCGCTGCTTGCTTCGACCAGTAGCCCCGATCATCAGAAGCCTTCAACAGTGATCAATATGTGCGTGGTGCAGAAATCAACCAATGAAATCAAAATACGCTGGACACCCTCGACCGATAACGACAAGGTAGCCCAATACCGGATCGAGTGGGAGGGAACAAGCGATTCGACGCTCGAACTAAGTTATACACTGAAAAACCTGACCCCGGCACATTCCTATACCATTTTTGTGTTTGCTGAAGATCCTTCGGGCAATGTTTCCGACACCAGCTATCTCGTGGTAACTACCGAGATGGATCCCTCGTTGAAAGCCCACAGGGTTTCAAGTACCATAACGATCGACGGAATGCTTGACGAAAAAGCGTGGAGCATGGATTATGAAGTTAAAAACCTGGTGTCGTATGCCAGTTTACCTGATACCGATTCTATTTCGCTTGGATTGCTTTGGGATGAGAACTTCCTCTATGTGGGGGCACGGGCAAAGGACAACATCCTTATTAAGGGGGTATATTACTGGGATGGCGATGGGTTTGAAATCATGGTCGATGGGAACAACAACCGGAGCAGTACTTACGAAGTGGGATTCGATATAAAGTACACCCTGCAATGGGATAACCAGGTTTTATACGGCAACGATACCTCCGGTGTGATTTCGGACCAGCAAAACATCGAGGGTGGATGGACCTGTGAAGTGGCCATTCCCTGGTCAAAGCTGGGAATAACAAACCCTTCTGAAAATCTTGCGTTAGGTTTCAACCTGATTTACGACGATAGCGATTACAATGTTTGGGGGCGCAACCGGCAGTATGCCTTAAAGGGCGATGAAAGCCTCTATTCTTCCTGCTCCCAGTTTCCCGGATTGACGCTTTCGACCGACACCATCCCCCCGTTGAAACCTGCGAATATTGTGGTTAGCAACATCGCCATGGGATCGGCAATGGTTTCGTGGAGCAATTCGTGGGATCAAAACGGGATTTTAGGTTACGATATCTTCCTGAACAACAAGAAAGTAAATAGTAGCCCGGTTCAGTCGACATTGTACCTGCTCGAAAGATTGGATGCAGGACAGCCTTATACCGTATCGGTAGTTGCAATCGACCGGCATGGCCTTAAATCGGAACAGGGAAGCGAAAACTTCCTTACAAGGCCAGGCAACGAACTGGTCCACTTCGATGCCGAGATCAATACCCTCGGTACTTATGGTACCGTTCGAAATGCCCGCTATGGAACCGGTTTTGCAGAGGTTCCTTTTTCCACCGATACCCTTTTTTTTGGTGAAATCGCCGGATTCGAGGGTCAGTACCACATCTCAGGCGGGTGCCGTTATACCTTTGGCACCAGCGTCCCAGAAAACTTTAACGTTCCTTCGATACGCAGCAATACAACCGACACTTGGGAACCTGGCGCTTTATTGGTTTTTACCGGAGAACCGGGCAGGTCAAATTTCACCGGTGTATATTTATGGTCGAAACCCAATTTCCTCAACGGCAACGGTCAGATTGAAAATATTGCCTTCGACAATTCATCCAATTCGAAGTTGTATGCAAGGGTAAATGCCGATGATAATGGAAGTTTCCGCTTTCTTGTTAAGTCCAATGGGGTGTATTATCTATCGGAAGCTCTATTCGAATGCGATGGCGATGAATCGGGTTTTAACCGCTTCGAACTTACCGGCTTCAGCAACAACAGCAACATGGGCAAACGGTGGACCCGTTTCGATCCGTCGGTTTTGGCCCTGCCCGAAGGAAATACAATGAATTATAGCCAGGTCGATTTAAGCCATGTTGAGGAAGTGGGTCTGATTTTTTCTGTAGGCCGCGAAAATTGGGCTTATTCTTTTGGCCTTATCGAATTTTCGGCTTTTGGGATTCAGGGCTCAAACGACACTGAAGCCCCCTCGGTGCCGGCAAACCTTAGCATAAGTGATCAAACCAACCATTCGTCCCTGCTTACCTGGGATGCCTCGTCCGATAATATTGGTGTAAATTTTTATTCTGTTTACAAAGAAGATTCGACAGGTGAATTTCAATTAATCGGCATGACGGATGAAACAAGGTACAATTTTGACAACCTCGATACGTTGCAAACCTACCGGTTTTCGGTGCAAGCCATCGATCTGGCCGGAAATCGTTCGGCCATGAGCGATACCCTTGAAGTAAATCTACCCACAGGTCCGGTAATTATTGCTACCATCGACAACGTGGTTTCAGTATATCCCAATCCGACCAGCGATTATCTGAAGGTTAACATTGTGCAGTCGGGCGCAACTTCAAACCTAACTATTACACTTTGCAGCATTGATGGGACGATCCTTTTCAGCCAGGCCTTGACCTATCCCGAAGCCCATCTGACCATACCGATGCTTGGGTTTAAACCAGGTGTATATCTTCTTCTGGTACGATCGGATCGGTTCAGGCAGGTTGACAAGGTGGTTGTGCGAGTGTTTTGAAATAAAATTGAATCAGTTTTTCAGGATATTAAACACTTCACTTAAATCGGGGGTCAATATTATTTCGGTGCGCCGGTTTTTCTGCCTGATTTCGGGGGTTTTCCCAAGCTCAAGGGGCAAATATTCGCTACGGCCGGCTGCGGTTATCCTTTTCGGATCAATCTTTGAGTTTGTAAGGATGATTTTGCTTACTGCCGTGGCCCGCATCACGCTGAGGTCCCAATTGTCTTTAATGGCAGTGGAGCTGGTCAGGGGTACGTCGTCGGTATGTCCTTCAACCATGATGTGGATCTCGGGGTTCGAAGCCAATACCTTGCCTAATTGTTCGAGTGCTGCACGGCCATTGGCACCCAGGCTGTAACTTCCCGATTGAAAAAGAAGCTTGTCTTCCATCGATACATATACTTTTCCATTTTTTTCGTGGATCGATAAGCCCTGATTGTTATACCCTTTTAATGCGGTCAGCAACTTGTTGCGCAGTGCTTCAACCGATTCTTTTTGCTTGTCGAGTGCGTTTTGCAACTCCAACAGTCTGGATTGTTGTTGGGCCAATGCCGTTTGGGCTTCCTCAAGTTGCTTGTTTTGTGCTTCAAGTTCTTTTTCCGATTGACTTATTTTTTCCTGCTGCCCCGATAATTTTTCTTCTGCTGCGCGCACCTTATCCTCCCTTTCTTGCAAGCTCAGCTGAAGGGCCTGCAGCTCGCTCAGGAGTTTGGTAATTTCACCAGAACTGCCTTCCTTTAAGGCGTTGATCTGCTGCTCGAGTTCCTCGTTGATTTTTGTCAGTTTCTCGTGCTGATTTCGGACATCGTGGCCTTCTTTTTTCAACCGTTCAATTTCCAATTCAAGCTGAACAATTTTCATTCTGGCCTGATCATATTTCCCTTCCAATTCCTTGTTCTGAACCACCAAGGTTTCGTTTTCTTCTTTCAGGGTCTGGTTGTTTTTCCGGTATTGCTCTGCATTGGCTTTAATCTCGGTATATTGCTTTACAGGAACACACGAAACAATAAAGCCAACAAGTATCAGGACGGTAATCAATCGAATATTCAGGTTTCTCATATTGAAATTTTTAATGGGCTAAAATTATTCTAAATTATCGACGTTATAATAACTATTTGAGGTACAAAATTATTTTTTACAATTCAAAACAAAGCGCTTCAATGTTTTTTTTTTGAACAAAGTAAGGGGCAATATTGTATTTTTGCAGCTGTTTTAATGTGTATGATGACCAACGATCAGTATAAGTTACTTTTTAAAATCGATTCTCCTGATGATTTAAGAAAACTGTCAGAAGAGGAATTGGAACAAGTTTGCCAGGAATTACGGTGCTTCATCATCGACGTGGTATCCGAAAATCCTGGGCATTTTGGCGCAAGCCTCGGAGTAATCGAACTTACCGTGGCGCTTCATTACGTGTACAATACTCCTTATGATAAATTAATCTGGGATGTTGGTCATCAGGCTTATGGGCATAAAATCTTGACAGGCCGGCGCGATGTTTTTCATACAAACCGAAAATTAAATGGGATCAGTGGTTTTCCCACACCCGACGAAAGCGAGTACGATGCCTTCGGTGTAGGGCATTCCTCAACTTCTTTGTCGGCTGCATTGGGAATGGCCACGGCAGCGCGGCTAAAAGACGAATGCCGGAAGGTGGTGGCTGTGATTGGCGATGGGGCTTTAACTGGGGGAATGGCCTTTGAAGCTTTGAACAATGCCTCGGTCAATAATCCCGACATGCTGATTATTTTAAACGACAATAAGATCGCCATCGATCCCAATGTGGGCGGAATGCACAATTACCTTGTTAGGATGGCCACCAGCGATACCTATAACCGGTTGAAAGATCGGGTTTGGGACTGGCTGGGAAAAATTCCCGGGGTGGGTTTTAAAACCAGGAGTACGGTTCAAAAGATCGAAAATACCACCAAATCGTTTTTCTTCAGGCATGGAAATATGTTCGAAGCTTTGAACATCCGCTATTTCGGTCCTGTCGACGGGCACAACGTGCTCAACATGGTGCACCTTTTATCGCAGCTAAAGAAGATTCCTGGTCCAAAGATATTGCATGTCCTTACCAAGAAAGGGAAAGGATACATCCCGGCCGAGAATAACCAAACCTTGTTCCACGCCCCGGGTTTGTTCGACAAGCTTACCGGAATGCAAGTGGTTACTGGTAACGGGTACGAGCCTCCCTTGTACCAGAACGTGTTTGGGGAAACCATTCTCGAACTTGCCGGGAAGAACCCAAAAATTGTGGCCATTACTCCTGCCATGCTCTCGGGCTGTTCGTTGAATGTGATGCAAAAAGAAATGCCTGAGCGGGTTTTTGACGTGGGAATCGCCGAACAACACGCGGTTACTTTTGCTGCAGGATTGGCTACTACGGGATTGATCCCTTTTTGCAACATTTACTCTTCGTTTTTGCAAAGGGCTTACGACCAGATTATACACGATGTGGCTATCCAGAAGTTGAACGTGGTACTTTGCATCGACCGGGGTGGGATTGTGGGTGCGGATGGAGCCACCCACCAAGGCATTTTCGACCTCGCTTTTTTGCGCTGCATCCCCAACCTGATTATCAGTTCACCCATGAATGAAAACGAATTGCGCAACCTGATGTACACCGCCCAGGCTAAAGATAACGGTCCTTTCGTGATCCGCTACCCCCGTGGAAGGGGAGTACTGAAAAAATGGCGCAATACACCCGAAGCGATTGTAATTGGAACGGGAAGAAAACTCGCCGACGGAACCGACATTGCCATTGTCTCGCTTGGGCATGTGGGCAATTTCGTTTCCGAAGTGATTGAAAAAGCATCGGTAGACCAAATTTCGGTGGCGCATTACGATCTCAGATTCCTTAAACCCCTCGACGAAGCTCTTCTCCATGAAGTATTCAGAAAACATCGGCTGATTATCACCCTGGAAGACGGGACTATTTCCGGAGGAATGGGAAGCGCAGTGATCGATTTCATGAACCGATTCAACTACCAATCTACGGTGCTTCCCCTGGGCGTTCCCGATCGCTTCGTCCCTCATGGAAAGCAGGAAGAGCTTTATGCCGAATGTGGGTATGATCCTCTGGCAATATTCGAGACCGTAAAACGTTTAGTGTTGGTGAATCATGAAAATTACAAACCCATAAGCTGAAATCTTGGACATCTATTTCAAAAAACGAAGATGGAAGAGGATCATTTTCCTATTTGCGATCTTGATCGGGATTGGTTCGCTGTTTTATACAGATACCCTTGTAAAAAAAATGTCGGAAGAAGAAAGCCTCAAGGCAAAAGCTTGGGGTGAGGCTACAAGAATTTTGGGCGAAAGCGCCAATGATATCTTTACAAAATATCAGTTGAGCAACGATGAAGATAAATACCTCAATGATGTAATGACCTACCTTCATGGCATCCTGGTAAGCAACGAAACCATACCAATTATCGTAGCCGATGAAAAAGACAGCATTTTCCTTAGCCGGAATTTTTCGCACGACAATCCCAAAAAATTAAAAAAGGAGCTGGCCCGAATGAAGCAGAAGGTCGATCCAATCGTGATTTTTTTACCCGATAACGAGAAACAGTTTATGTATTACAAGGAATCGTCGTTGTTGGTGGCCCTTCGTTTTTTCCCTGTTTTTCAATTGTTGGTCATCGTTATCTTCATTTTAATTTCCTATTTTGCTTTTAGTTCAGCCC
>CAZSIK010000028.1:0-24388 GCA_964606515.1 uncultured Prolixibacteraceae bacterium | reverse complement strand
GGGTTCGATTGCCGACCTCACCCGTCTGCCTGCCGCCCTGTTCATTGTCGACGTGATGAAAGAAAAAATCGCCGTACGTGAAGCCCAACGCCTGGGTATCCCTGTATTCGCCATGGTTGATACCAACAGCGATCCTAACGGCCTCGACTTTATCATTCCAGCCAACGACGATGCTTCTGAGTCGATCAAACTAATCTTGGGCGAAATGTGCCAAGCCATCGCCGAAGGATTGGGCGAACGCAAAAACGAACGCGAAAAAGAAGATTCCGAACCGAAAGAATCGAAACCCAAGGTAAGGAAATCGGCAGCCAAGAAAGAAATCGCCCCAGTCGACGAGGCGGAGGAAATCGAGGAGGAAGAAGAAGCCGAAGAGGAAGACATCGATGAGGATGCCGAAGAAGATTTGGATGAAGACCTCGACGAAGAGGAAGAAGAATAGAGTTATTCACGTTTTTAAATTTCACTATATATGTCTATTTCAGCAGCTGACGCAATGAAATTGCGTAAAATAACCGGCGCGGGGATGATGGATTGTAAAGAAGCCCTCACCGCTGCCGATGGCGATTTTGACCGTGCCGTGGAAATCATCCGCGAGAAGGGAAAAGCAATTGCCAACAAGCGTGCCGACCGTGAAGCCACCGAAGGGGCCGTGATCGGGAAAGTGGCCGGGAAAAAAGCCGGCATCCTTGTCCTGAATTGCGAAACCGACTTCGTAGCCAAGAACCAGGCCTTTGTCGAACTTACCGAAAAAATGCTCGATACCGCACTGGCTTCATCAGCCAACTCGCTCGACCAGGTAAAAGAACTCAAAATGGACGGGCGTTCACTCGATGAAATCGTGGTGGAACAAACCGGGATCATCGGTGAAAAACTACAACTGTCGTATTATAGCGCAATCGAAGGCGAAATGGTGGTAGCCTATATCCACCCGGGGAATAAACTTGCATCGGTGGTGGGCTTCAGCAAAGCAATCGATTCGCAGGTAGGCAAGGATGTAGCCATGCAAATTGCAGCCATGAACCCTGTTGCTATCGATAGCGACGATGTTCCTGCGGAAGTGGTTAGTAAAGAACTCGAAATTGCAAAGGAAAAATTCCGCCAGGAAGGCAAACCCGAAAACATGCTCGAGAAAATTGCACAAGGTGCACTGGGTAAGTTCTTTAAAGAAAATACCTTGTTGAACCAGGATTTTATCAAAGACAACAAAACCACGGTGAAACAATTCCTTGCCTCATGCGATAAGGACTTGAAAATAACCGCCTTCAAACGTTATGCTTTAACCGATTAAACCCGCGAAGCACAACACCCTGAAACCGTTCCTCCTTCATGAACCCAATGTGACAAAGCCATGAATATATCGCCCCTCACTACCTCTATTTAACCGGTTTTTAGCTATTTTCGTAAAAAAAAGAACAAGGTGCCTACCCGTTTAACCTTCATGAAAGAAGAACGTTTATGCAGCAAATTGGCAATTGAAGGTCTGTTTGCCCAAAACCAATCGTGCTTTGGCTATCCCATCAGGATGGTTTTCGGCGAAGACCAAAACCCACTCCCTGGCTTTCCTTGTCGTGTAATCTTTTCAGTTCCCAAAAGGCTATTCAAAAAAGCTGTAAAACGGAACCTCATCAGGCGACGCATGCGAGAAGCATACCGATTGAATAAAGCCGGCTGGTACCAGGCACTCGAAGAATCGGGAAGAAAAATTGTACTATTGATGGTGTACACCGACAAGGATGTGCTTGATTATAAAACCATTGAAAAAGGAATCAAAAAAGGGATGGGAAAAATAATGCAAAGTAATCGGGTGCCTTCACCCTCCCAACTACCAGATATTCAATCTTCAACTGATTAGTTATATACCCAGAGCTTTTCTCCTGAAAGCCTTGTATTGTAACGCTTTAACGATTTCGGGGCCGGACCTTCGACAGGAATTCCTCCCATTAGGTAGTATTTTGATCCGCAACAGGGACAGATTGCATACAACGAGTTTTCCTCAATTTCAAGGCTGCAATCCCGCGATACTTCGTAAGTGCAGGTGGCATCGTAGGCATAATATTCCGACTGGGCAGGAGCGTAATTATCGTAATATCCACACAAAACAAGGACGCCCGAAAACCCGGCTTCGGAAACTTTCATCGAGTAGGCCGGTACTTTCAAACCGTTATTAATACCCAAGTCGATCGACAATTTCACTTCCACCCAAGGGATATAATGTTCCTCCTCTTTATCGCAACCCATTGGGATAAAAATTAGAGACAAAAACGTGAAGGAGCAAAAAAAGCTTTTTACTGCCTGTATGTGCTTCATTTTTGTTATTTTTAACGCTGTGCAAAGCTATGCAATTTAAAACGCATTTTTATGGAAGATCTTATCCCTTTTCTTATTATCATGCTGATTTCGGTGGTTGGTGCTATCGGGAACAGGAAAAAAAGACGAGAACAAACCAATTTTCCCCCAACCCCACGAGAGCCGCTTCATGACGAGGAACTGCCCGAATGGTTCAAAAAATTCATCCCTGCCGGGGAGGAAGAATTCCTTAGCCAACAAGGAAGCCACGAAAGCCGACACGAGGAAAAACCAGTGGTTATGGAACAGGCTCCTGTTACACCAGTAAGGTCAAGCCTTTTCGACCGTTTCAGCGGAGTAATCTCCCCTGAAGAAAGGGAAAAACTGATGAAGAAAGAAGGGGAAAGGGCCATAACACCCAAATTACAAGTTGCAAAGAATCAGGACAAGCACCAAAACACTGTTGATCAATCTCGTTCACCCCTCAAATCGAACTTCAACCTGAAAGAGGCTGTGATTTACACCGAAATTCTGAAACCGAAATACTTTTGACAACATGTTTAATAACACGCATTTATAAAATAATACCTAAGAGAAGCATTAGGAAATTAAAAAAAAATTGATATTTTTGTAAGCATAATATGAGTTCCGGTTCGTGCAGCCGGAATTCTATTTTTTTTACCCTATACACAACGATAGAAAAAATGTTGCTATGTCACAAATAACTTATATTACTGCCGAGGGGCTGAAAAAATTAAAAGGCGAACTGGACCATCTCGTGAAAGTAGAACGCCCATCCATTTCGAAACAAATTGGAGAAGCCATCGAGAAAGGCGATATCTCGGAAAACGCCGAATACGATGCAGCAAAAGATGCACAGGGAATGCTTGAGGCAAAGATTGCCCTTTTGCAGTCTCAAATTGCCAGCGCCAGGTTAATCGACGAAAGCAAGATCGACACCAGCAAGGTACAGATCATGAACAAAGTGACCATTAAAAACATAAAGAATAATGCCATCATGGAATATACCTTGGTTTCGGAGCACGAAGCCGACCTTAAATCAGGGAAGATTTCTGTAAAAACCCCTATTGCCAAAGGGCTCTTGGGAAAGAAGGTTGGCGATGTGGTTGATATCAAAGTACCTTCGGGGGTGATCCCTTTTGAAATCATCGATATTTCAATTTAAATAAGATCCAACACTTATGGCCTCAGTGTTTACGAAAATCATCAACGGGGAGATTCCATCCTACAAAATAGCTGAAAATGAGCATTTTTATGCTTTTCTCGATATTTTTCCCTTAGCCAAGGGCCATACTTTGGTCATTCCCAAACAGGAGGTCGATTACTTGTTCGACCTCAACCCGGAAACCTATTCCGGCTTACAGCTTTTTGCCCGCGAGGTTGCGGTGGCCCTGAAGAAAGCCATTCCTTGCCAGCGTATTGGTGTAGCGGTATTGGGAATGGAAGTACCTCATGCCCACATTCATTTGGTGCCGCTTCAAAGCGAGAAAGACCTCAATTTTTCAAATCCCAAGTTGAAGCTGGCCCCTGAGGAATTCGAGGCCATCAGGCAAGCAATTGTACAAGCGCTTTAACTTTTTTCCTTTCGTTTTATTCCTTAATCCTGCCGGGGTTCTTTTTAATGAAATCGTCCCAGTTTTTATAAGAGTTTCCCGCGATGGGCCTGCTTTGTTGCAGCCAGTGGCATACAGCAACCGCCACGGCATCGGTTGCATCGAGTTGTTTGGGAAGCTCGGTAATCGAATAAGTCTGCTGTAAAAAATAGGCGACCTGCTCTTTCGAGGCAGCCCCCATACCGGTAATCGACTGTTTAACCTTCAAGGGTGCGTACTCGAAAATGGGCAGGCCCCGGTACAGAGCAGCGGCCATGGCCACCCCCTGTGCCCTTCCCAGTTTCAACATCGACTGCACATTCTTCCCGAAGAAAGGGGCTTCAAGCGCGACCTCGTGAGGTTGGTATTCATCGATCAGGTACAAGACCCGCTCGAAGATGTATTTTAATTTATCGTAATGGGTTTCCATTTTCGAAGGGCTGATTACCCCCAAAGCTATTACTGAGGCTTGCTTCCCAAGCGTTCTGATTAGGCCATAGCCCATTACATTCGAGCCAGGATCGATACCCAGGATAATTTTGCCGCCTTCCATGGTCACTATGCTTGCAGGTATTGGTACATTCCCCGATTTCGCTTCATGTTATTCAGCAAAGACAGGCCGGTTACCATCTTTCAACAAGTCGAAGGGGTCGTTCACAGGAAAATCGCCCCTGATTTCCCTGAACTTTGCCCGCGAATCGGCCACATAGACACTTCCGGGGAAAGAAGTTAACATGAGTTTATAATATTCTTTGGCCTTTTCAGGATTATTGAGTTTTTGCTCGTTTAACTGGGCCAGTTTAAAAAGCGCATCATCGGCAGTAGTCGAGAAGCTGTACTCTTTAACGATACGGGAATAATGCGCCGCGGCTTCTTCGTAACGGAAAGCACGTTCGCTGATCAGGGCTTTGCGCATCAGCACCTGGTCGTTAAGCGAATGTTCTGGATAAACAGCCACGAAACTGTCCAAAACAGCCAAAGCCTGTTCACTTTGGTTCCTGAACAAATTAAGGTCGGCCTGGGCAAAAAGCCCGATAGGTTCTGTAAGGGTATCGAGTTCATAATTTCCCGTAATGAGCAACGAGAGCTCCATCGCATCGTTGGCAATCAGCTTCGAGGTGCTGGCTTTCAGCACATCGAGTTGGGCTTTGGCCCATTCAATCTCGCCCTGAAAATAACTTAGCTTTGCTTTTTTCAGTTTTACCTCATCGCCCAGGGGATTGTTCTTGTTGCTTTCGATAATTTGGGCGTATTGCAACGAGGCTTCCCAAAGGTATCCTGCATACACGTTCAGGTCGGCCAGTCCGATGCGCAAAAGGGTATATTGGTTCGCGTCCATTTCTTTCGATTTCATGGCTTTATCGAAAATATCAAACGAAGCATCGGGCTTGTGTCGGAAAAAGGCCATGTACTGTGCATAGTCGCGTGCCAGGGGGGCTGTGCGGGTTGAAAAGCCGAATTCTGAAAAAAATGTTTGGAACATAGACTCCATGTTCAAGTGGTGGGTTTCGATTGCCTGAGGTGAAGAGATCAGTTTCAGGTACTCGAAAGCGACTTTTTCTTGTTTGGCAACAGTAAGGTTCGAAGCGACCGGTTTTCGGTCGATCAGGTAATTGATGCCTGAGAGGGCAACATCGTAAAGGCCATTATTGGCCGAACTCTGCGCAAACGAGAGGATGTTTTCCTCCTCGGTGCGGGTACGGCGATCGAGGGCTACAGCCTGGTTCAGAGCCTGTGTAAAATCTTCTTCCTGAACAAATATCCAGATCAGCAATCGGTTGTACACCATTTTTTCGGGAGCCGACTGAATGATTTTCAACACTTCCTTTTTCACCAGGTTCCTTAGGGTATTGTCGAAATCGAAACGCATCAAAGAGCCCAACCTGCCCTGCACACTGGTAAGGTTTTTTTCATCCTCGGAAAGCATGGCCAGGTATTCGCCCATCATCTTGTTATAATCGCGGCGATAGGCATATACCGTGGCCAGGTAGCTCCTGAATAATTCACCCGGGAGGATTTCCCTTCCTCTCAGGTAAGTACGCTCGGCCAATTCGAACTCGCCCCTGTTGAAAAAAGTATTGGCAATGGTGATGATCGAGCCCATGTTGGGGGCCAGACCGCTAATGATCTCGTTGAAAATTTTTTCAGCCCCCCGGAGATCGTTTTTTGCTTTGTATACCATCCCCAACGAGATTGAGTTTATGGGATTTTTATCGGTACGCATTACTTTTTTCAACGCCTTTTCAGCTTCATCGTATTTTTGTAACGAAACCAGACAGTTAATGTAATAATCGAAATAGTGCGAGGCCTTGGTTTTTTCGTATAACTCGAGAAACATGGGTGCAGCCTTATCGAATTCATTGTTCCGATAATAGCTGTGGGCCAGGTTGACGTTGTTTTGGTCGTTAATAATAATCTGCCCGGCCAAAGGGAAGATTAAAAGGAACAAGCATATCGAAAGTAAATATTTTTTCATTTCAGCCATGATTTTGTCCGGTTCAAAAAGGCCTGATACAACAGGCTTACAGCTTTGCCGGGTACTCAATGCAAAAATAGTCGAAACCGTCGACAAAACCATCTTCATAAGTGCGAATGGCATAAAAGCATCAGGAATACAAGAACCTTTTAATATTTCTCTTGGGCGTTTTCTCAAACTCTTCAGCAACCAGTTCAATTTTAAACAATTGTTCGTACAACGGAACTTCGGCATT
Organism: uncultured Prolixibacteraceae bacterium; assembly: GCA_964606515.1. GTDB lineage: Bacteria > Bacteroidota > Bacteroidia > Bacteroidales > Prolixibacteraceae > CAZSIK01. Next base: position 17,778 of record CAZSIK010000028.1, on the reverse strand, counting down.
GAATTTTTTGCGGTTTTCGGCCATGAGTTTTTCAAGTTCTTCTTCGGAATGACCAGCAGCACGCAGGGCTTCCCTGTCGGGATAAACCAACGCGACCAACTTGTTCTCGCGTTGTACTACCACGCATTCGAGCACGTAAGGCATATTGCTCAGTCGGGTTTCAAGTTCCTCAGGATAGATGTTTTGCCCGCTGGCACCTAAAAGCATGTTTTTCGATCTTCCTTTGATGTAAATGAAGTTATCGCTGTCGATAACGCCAAGGTCACCAGTTTTCAACCATCCATCTTCGGTAAAGGTATTCCGGTTGGCTTCGTCGTTGTTGTAATACCCCAACATTACGTTGTCGCCCCTGACCTGTATTTCGCCCACGATATGGTAAGGATCTTCGGATTCGATCCTGACTTCCAACCGGTCGACCAGTTTTCCTGCCGATAGAGAGCGGAATTGATACCAGGAAGAATAGCTGATCAATGGCCCGCATTCGGTCATGCCATAGCCAATTGTAAAAGGGAACTTGATTTTCCTGAAGAACGCCTCCACTTCGGCATTCAAGGCGGCGCCCCCAATAACCAACTCGAAGAAGTGCCCGCCAAAAGTATCGACCAATTTGCCCCTTATCTTTTTATGCAATAATTTTTTTATTCCAGGAATGGACAGGAGCACTTTCATAACAGGCTTCTCCAAAGTGGGTAAAAGTTTTTTCTTATAAATTTTTTCGATTACAAGAGGAACCGACAATATGAGGTTGGGTTTCACTTTCTGAAAGGCCTGAATCAGTACCGGGGGACTGGGCATTTTATTCAGAAAGGTAGTATGGCAGCCCATCGTGGCCGGAAAAAGGAATTCGAACAACATGCCAAAAACGTGCGACATGGGCAGGAAGGAGACTAGTTTATCGCCTGGTTTCAAAGGCATATGATCTTGCGCGAAGATGATGTTGGAGTAAATGCTGCGGACAGGGATCATCACCCCTTTCGAAAACCCTGAGGAACCGGAAGTATAGGAAAGTACCAGCATCTGATCGTCGGCCATAGGCAAAAAAAGATTTTCATCGCGTTTGACCAGGTCGGTTTTCATCATCGAAAGTCCATTCTGCACCAAGCCCTTAAAATTGTCGTTGCTCGAGTAAAGTACGCTGAAATCTTCGATAGCGATCGAGGCTTTCAACCCTGTAAGTTGCGAGGGGTCAAGGGTTTCGTATAGCGATTTGGCAGCGAAAAGGAAAGTAGTCCCCGAGTGGTTGAGGATATGGTGGACATTCACGGGCTTAAAATCGGGTAACACGGGAACAACCACCGCGTTGTAAGCTAAACAGGCCAGGTAAATCTTAGCCCAGTTTGCCGAATTCCGACCATAAATGGCAATTTTATCGCCTTTCTGAATTCCGGCTTGTTCAAAAATGATTTTCAGTACATGGATTGATTGAGCGATATCGCGGTATTTAAAATCCGCTCCTTCATAATCGGAGAACATCAATAAATCCCAGTTTTTCTGAAAGGTTTCGGCATACAAATCGGCCAACTTGTTTTTTTCCATATTAACCCAGTTTAGTATTGATTAATTCTTGTTTTTTGTAAAACTTAATCTTAAAAAGTTAAAACGCGATCATCAAAAAGCCATTTGACAAACTACTGTATAACAACTTTTCAGGAGTTTTCACTTGCCTTGAAATTGCCTACATGAATGGTATCGGTTGTGACTGGCCCTCCCCAAATCAAGGTGGTATGGGGAAATGGGATTTCAATACCTTGCTCATCGAACGCTTTCTTGAGCCTTTTACGGTACTCCCGGCCCACTTTCCATTGGTCGTTGGGTTTGGTTTTAATGCGGGCCTTGATCAGAACCGCGCTATCGGCAAAATTATCGACTCCCACAATTTCGATGGGTTCCAAGATACTGGGCCCAAAAATAGCGTCCATCTGGAGTTGATCGCCCACTTTACTCATTACCGACATAACCATGTCGGGATCTTCCTTGTAGGCTACTCCGATATCGAACACGATGGCGCTCCACTCTTTGGTCATGTTCGAAAGGCTATTCACCTTGCCGTTTTGGAACACGTGTACCACACCTGAGAAATCGCGTAAGGTAATGGTACGCAATTCAATTTTTTCGACCAGGCCGCTGGTGCCGTTAATTATGGCCACATCGCCGGCCCTGATCTGGTTTTCGAGGATCATGAAAAATCCGGAGATATAATCACGCACCAGTTCCTGAGCCCCGAACCCTACGGCAAGCCCAACGATCCCTGCTCCAGCAAGTATGGGTTTAATGTCGAGACCAAATTTGGGCAGCATCACCATAATGACAATGGTCCAGATCACAATTTTGCCTACTCCATGTAAAATACCCACCAAGGTTTTCACCCGTTTTTCAATTTCAGTTTCATCCTTGCCCTCCAATTTTTTGGCATGTTCCATTGTAAATTGAAAAAAACGGCGGAGAAGCACTTTGAAGAGCTTCAACGATACAATAAGCAAAACAACCAGAAAGAGGATGCTGGGGAGCGTAACAATAAACCAATTGATCAGCTTCCCTAAAATTTCGGTCCAATATTCGGCTTCAAGATATTCCGTTATTGCAGTCATGGATGACAAATCTAAAAAATAGGCTTAAAGATAAAAAAAAGTACTCACAATTCAGACTCCCGCGATTCCGTTAAAATAATTGATCTGCAACCTTGGGCTGTACCTCCATCCTCTCGAGATGGCGGCTTCGAGGGTAAGCATGCGTGTTTGCTGCAACTCGTGCGGGGTACTTCCCAGGGGCATGAGCACCACGTCGTCGGGTCTCCAACCTTTCAGCCGCGACAAAAAGTTTTCTTCCAACTCTGCCAGCTCAGCCTGGTTTTGCATCACAAATTTCAACTGAAAATCTCTTCCTTCGTTTTCCTTGCATTGGTCGATCATTGCTTGAATTACAGGTAAGTTTTCCCTCACTTTTTCGAGATGTTGGCCATCGAAAGGCAGGGCAAGCTTTGATTTTTCCAATTTAGCTGCAGTAGGAACCGAGTTTTTCAGTTTGGGAGAAATGCTGAAAAAATCGACAAGCCCGGCCAACTCAGGATGAAAAATGGTCCCGTTGGTTTCGACCGAAACATGCACCTGTCGTTCCCTTTTTAATTCCGACAAAAGCTTGGTAAGTGGCCCGGCCTGCAAGAAAGGTTCCCCTCCCGAGATCACCAGATGGTGCATGTTGCCCAGATTACTCAGGATTAAGCTTTTAATCTTATCGACTGGTATTCGCGTTTGCAGGCGTGTATCGAACGAAGCCGAAAAAGTATCGCACAAGCTGACTTCTCCATCGGGTAACGACCACATACAGCGTAGGTTGCATCCCGATGTGCGAAGAAACAACACGGGTATTCCGGCCATCTTTCCTTCGCCCTGAAGAGTACCTGCAAGATCGAAACCCGTGGCTGGTTTTTGGGGAAGCCTTCTCCCCTGTTCATCGAAACAGATCGGGAATACGGCCTCGGGGGCGAGATAAAGAAATTGGTTCTTCATAATGTTTCGTGTAAGGTGGTTCCGGAATCGCGAACCCCGGCCAAGGCAAAGGCTTTAGCGCGTAACAAGCAACTGTCGCAGGTACCGCAAGGCTTTTCGCCGCCCCGGTAGCAACTCCAGGTCAGGCTGAAGTCGACCCCTAAACGGATTCCCAAAGCAATTTCTTCTGATTTACTCCTATTAATAAATGGGGCGTGCAACCGGATGGGTTTACCCAACTCGGCCCCAGTTACAGTACCCTGGTTGATGGCCTCCTCCATAGCTTTAATGAAGGGTTCGCGGCAATCGACATAGCCGGAATAGTCGACCTGGCTAACCCCGATGAAAATATCGAAAGCCCCGACTGCTTCGGCCAGCGAAGCAGCTACAGAAAGGAACACCATATTCCGTGCAGGAACGTAGGTTGGGGGGATTTCTTTTGCTTGTAGGTTTCCGTCGTTTACTTCGAGGCCCGGGTCGGTCAACGAGCTTCCCCCCCAAAGGTTAAGTTTCAGTTCAACAACATGATGGGCTTTTACCCCGGCTCTATTGGCCGATTCGCGGGCGCAATCGAGCTCGCGGCGGTGCTTTTGCCCATAATCAAACGAGAGGGCAAAAAGTTCGTATCCCTGGCTTTTGGCCAGGAAAAGGGCAACGGTAGAATCCAACCCACCCGACAACAGCACAACAGCCCGTTTCATCGTGCAACAATTTTAAAATGATTAATCCTTTTCTTGAAGCGCCCTTTTGCAGTCCCTGCCAGCTCAGGCATTAAGGCTTCATAACCATTAAGGCCTTCGGGTGGCCATTTTTTTTGTTTGTTATTCATTCCCTTAGTTTTATTTAAAGACAGGATGGTTTCGAACTGTCTGATTCCTAATTTTTCGTGGCAAAGATAACAATTTCACTTAATTTTTCACTGAAGGAAGCCAACGGCACAAGATGATCCGGATGGCTAAAATGCGTTGATCGGGAAAAGGTTCAGTCCAGTTTCACGGAAAATAAATAGTATCTTTGCCGGCAAAATTGCTCATTCAACATGATGCCGGGAGCCGACAGTCTGAACAACCACATATCCAACACCTCGACCAGCCCCGAAGGTTTTTACCCGGGGATGTTCGAATCGCTCGACGACTCGACCGGAAATGTATACGATTCAATTTACCACGCTTTTGCCAAACTGAGGCAAATTGTTCCATCGAATGATTCGCTTTTTTATATGCCTGCCTCGAATCGTGGGGAGCTTTTAGAAGCCGCTTATGGTGGGGCTGTAATCGAAAATTGGTCGGCCGCTATTTTTATCATTATTTTATTGCTACTGGTTTCGATTATGATCAGTAACAGTAACTATATCAAGCAATTAGTTCAGGCCAATTTCAATCTTACCCTTGCCCGCAGGATGTTTGGAGAGAGGGTTTATTCGATCATCCACGAATCGTTCCGTGCCGATCTGGTATTCCTGCTCTCAATGGGCTTTCTGGTTTTTCATGTCCTGAATTATTTGGGAATGGCAACGGCCGGCAACAGCATCAGGCTTTATGTATATTCGTTCCTGGTGGTTTTATCCTGGGTATTTCTGAAGTTATCGTTGTACCGCTTGACCGGGAAAATTTTCCAGGCAGAAGAACCCACCCAGGAATACCTGTTTTATCATCAGACAGGCACACGGGTATTGGGGCTTTTCCTTGCCCCTTTGGTGTTCATTTTGTTTTTCACGAAAGGAAATACCGATAAAATGTTGCTGGGGTTGGTCGCTATAGTGCTGATATTGTTCAGCCTACTGACCCTAATCAAAGGTTTTGGGATAATTCGTAAGAAAGTATTTTCGATTTATTACCCGTTTTTATACCTTTGTACCCTTGAAATCTCACCATTGATTATAGCAGGGCTTTTATTAATGAGATTGAAATAAAATAAGTTGAACTTAAAAAATTAGGGTTTTGAAAATCAAGAGGATACTTGTTTCACAGCCGGAACCACCCTCCGCAAAATCTCCGTATTACGAATTTGCAGAACGCAACAATGTTAAAGTCGATTTTAAACCTTTTATACAGGTTGAGGGGGTTTCATGTAAAGAATTCAGGCAAACACGGGTTAATATTTTAGACCATAGCGCTGTGATTTTCACCAGCCGCACCGCTATCGACAACTATTTCCGGATTTGTAATGAAATGCGGATCACTGTTCCCGAAACGATGAAATATTTCTGTATCTCAGAAGCTACGGCTTTTTATCTTCAAAAATACATCGTGTACCGGAAACGAAAAATTTTTTATGGCGACAGCAAGTTTTCTGAGTTGGTGGACATTATAAAAAAACACCCCGACGAGAAATACCTTTTGCCCCTGTCGCACATCCATAAACCAGAAATTCCTCAACTGCTCGAAGAGACAAAAGTCAACTACACCAAGGCTATTTTGTATAAAACGGTCAGTAGCGACTTGTCCGACATCAAAGATGTAAACTACGATATCCTTGTTTTCTATAGCCCTTCCGGCATTAAATCGCTGTTACAGAATTTTCCCGATTTCGAACAAAACGAGATCAAAATTGCCTCCTTTGGGGCTTCCACAGCCAAGGCCGTTCAGGAAGCCGGCCTGCGACTCGATATCCAGGCGCCTAACCCACAAGCTCCCTCGATGACGATGGCGCTGGAGCAATACATTAAAAAAGTGAACAAAACCAATGGAAAATAGGAAAAGAACTCTGAAGTAATAAAACAAACACGAAGACACGAAGTCACGAAGAGAAATATTTAAATATTAACACTTTGTGACTTCGTGTTTTCGCGTTTTACCGATATTTAATGGCCTTTTTTTTCCTGTGCCAAATGTTTATCTTGCATCAATAAAAGTGAAGCAATATGTGGAAAAGAATGATGACCATCTTACTGATTGGTACGGGTATAGCTGCTTTCGCACAAACAGAAGCGCCCAAATATCGTTGGGGAAAACTGAGTACCGAATATGGCGATCTGGAGCGCTTGCATAAGGGGAAGATACAACCTGCCTTGCACCTTGCCGATTTTACCAAGAACCAAAAACCCGATATCGTGCTTGCCGAAAGTACCGAGTCGCCTTCAGTAATCCTATATGTGCATATAGAAGACAGAAAATGGGAAGCCCATACCATTGAAAAAAGGGCGATTGCGGCAGGCGCTTCAATCGGCTCAGGCGATATCGATGATGACGGTGACCTCGACCTGATCATCGGGAGCAACGATGGAAAAGAAATATGGTGGTGGGAAAATCCCTATCCTAACCTGAATGCCAACCGTGCCTGGAAACGCAATTACTTGAAAAAGAGCGGCACCTTGGGCCATCGCGACCTGGCTTTCGGCGATTTCGACAACGACCAGGTACCCGAGGTGGCTTTCTGGAGCGAGAATGCCCTTTGGATGGCCAAACGCCCCGAAAATCCAAACCGTACCGACGACTGGCCTTTAACCAGGATATACAGCTATCCTACACAAAGCCAAATGGAACAAAAAACACAAGGTAGCGAATTGGAAACCAAAGGAATCAACCACCACGAGGGTATAACCATGGCCGACATCGACCAGGATGGCACTGAAAACTTGCTGGCCGGGGGCTCGTGGTTTCTATTTCAAGATAAGCAATACCAAGCGATCCCTATTGACCTTGGCTACGTGGGGGGCAGAATTACCACGGGGCAAATTATACCCGGTGGCTGGCTCGAGGTATTGATCGCACCTGGCAACGGAACCGGTCCCATCGTGCTGTACCATTTAGAACAAGGTGTTTGGAAACAAAGCACCGTATTGAAAAATGCCAGGCGTACCTATTCGCTGCAAATCGTCGACTTCAACAAGGATGGCCATGCCGATATTGTTGGAGGAGAAATGCGTACCCTAAACAGTACCGATCCTAAAGTTTTTGTGTTGTTTAACGATGGAAACCAAAACTTCACCAGGATGGACGTGGAAAGTGGAAAGGGCGCCCATGGTCTCGTTGCTGCCGATGTTGACGGTGACGGCGATTTCGACCTGGTTGGGAAACCTTATTCTCACGGGGCTCCCAGGCTCGACATCTGGATCAACAATGGCGAACGTTAATCATTCTTTATCATAACACATAAAATAAATAATGACCAATCGGAACAACGTGGAGATTATGGCCCCTGTGGGCTCTTACGAAGCTTTACAAGCGGCCATTCAAGCCGGTGCCGGATCGGTTTATTTCGGTGTGGGCCGCTTGAACATGCGTTCCCGCTCGGCCAACAATTTCACAATCGATGACCTACCGAAGATTTGCGAAATCTGCAACCAGAAAAAAATAAAATCCTACCTGACTGTCAACACCATCGTTTTCGATAATGAACTTGAAGAGCTCGCTAGCCTGCTTCGTATAGCTAAAGAATCGGGCATTTCGGCTGTAATTGCTTCCGATATGGCCGCAATTCTTAAGGCACGTGACTTGGGTATTGAAGTTCACATTTCAACTCAATTAAACATAACCAACATCGAGGCAGTAAAGTTTTTTGCCCATTTTGCCGACGTGATGGTGCTTGCCCGTGAAATGAAGCTCGACCAGGTTACACAAATTGCAGAACAGATCGAGGTCCAAAATATTTGCGGGCCAGCTGGAAAACAGGTCCGGCTGGAAATGTTCATCCATGGAGCGCTTTGCATGGCCGTATCAGGCAAGTGCTATCTCAGCTTGCACGAATTCAAGCAATCGGCAAACCGGGGCGATTGTATGCAGGTATGTCGCAGGGCATTTTCGGTAAAGGAAAAAGAACTTGGCATTGAACTGGAAGTCGAAAACGAGTACATCATGTCTCCGAAAGATTTGAAAACCATTCACTTTCTCAATAAAATACTTGATGCCGGGGTCACGGTACTGAAAATTGAAGGACGCGCCCGTGCTGCCGAATACGTGAAAACCGTTGTATCTTGTTACCATGAAGCAGTAGATGCCTGTTTCGACGGCAGTTTTTCGGATGAAAAAATAGAGAAATGGAACCGTGCGCTTTCAGGTGTTTTCAACAGGGGGTTTTGGGATGGATATTACCTGGGTCAAAGGCTGGGCGAATGGAGCCGGAATTACGGTTCACAGGCCACTTATCGAAAAATATACATTGGCAAAGTGTTAAACTATTTTTCCAAATTAAAAGTAGGCGAATTTAAAATCGAAACCCAAACCATACAAACTGGCGACCGGATTATGGTTATCGGCCCCAATACCGGGGTGGTAGAACTGAATATTCCTGAAATACGAGTTGATCTTCAACCTGTTGAGGCAACAAAAAAAGGGGAAATCTGTTCCATCCCGGTACCCGACAAATTACGGCGGGCCGATAAACTGTATAAAATTGTGGATGCCAGAGAAGTAAAAACACAATAAATCCCTAAAAAAGAGCTAATTTAGCTTTCACTATTTTAAGATTAAGCAAAAGGGTTAAACAAGATTTGGCGCAATCGCTGAATTAAACTGGTGATTCGGCTTGAAAAAAAGAGGGTATTTTATAGGAGGGTTGCTCTCTCTGTTCAGTATGGGCGTTGGGGCTCAGGGATGGCTGGTTGACGAAAACACGTTGGAAACCAACTGGAATTTGTCGTTGCAATTAGGTACCGTTGCCTTGCTCTCTGAAATAGCTACCGATGCTTCAGCCACTCGTAACCAGATGAACAACAATCCTGGCTGGGCACTCAACCTACAATTGGCCAAAATGATTTTGGAACGTTTCGATGTCGGTGCCGATTTGGGCTTCATGCAGCTCCACGGTAGCAAAACCAATCCAGCAGCCATAGCTTATTTGAACCAACACCCTGCATTCAATACCGGGCTCTCCGAATTTCAGCCCTATCCTATTGAATATCAAACTAAAGTATTTTCTTTCCTGTTCTTCTCCAAATACAATTTCATCAATTTTTCTTCTTTTGCGAAGGGATTTATCAACCTGAACTTATTCGTGAAAGGAGGAATAGGCCCTGTTTGGCTTGACGGTGAAACCAACTATCGCGAGGCAGGCTTCTATTCCATAGTTGGATTAAACCCTCCGCTTTATGCCATAAAGCAACAAGGAATTCCGAAGTTGATGCTCAATGCCGCGGTGGGTGTTCATTACCAGGTCAACAAACGGATTTTTGTTTCGGCCGAGTTCTCGGCACAAACCATTAGTTCCTCACTCGTGAACGCGATGCCAAATTACTCGGGTGAACTAAACCGGGGAATGACTTATGCTGAAGCGGAACAATACCGGAACAAAGCCTTCGGCATCACGGCCCGGTTCATGGCTGGATGCACCTACTTTTTCAACTTCAACTCGACAAAGGAAAAACAGCTTAAGTACCTTCCTTTTTACCACAGTCGCTACAGGTCGTATTACTCACGTTTTCATACTGCAGAAAAGAGGGGTATCCGTAAATCTTACCAACCTTTTTACACCCCTAAATTAAAAGAATAACATTAATTTTGAAGTTTTGAAACCGATTGAACCATGCAAAAGAAAATTTTCATCATAGTTATTGCCCTTACCTTAGTTGTATTCCTTGCCTTTTATTACCTTTTCATCCTTCAAAAAGCACGGTTCAACGAGGAACCGGTAATCGATTCAGTACCCTTGAATACCCCGGTGATGATAAGGATCAACAATGGATCGGATTTCCTGGGTGCCTTGAATACGAGCCCCTTGTGGGGAGCCCTTTCAGATATTCCGCAATTTGCACAAACTAAAGGAATAATTACCTGGGCCGATTCGCTAAGCAAAAAATATCCTGACCCCGTGTCTGCTTTGTTGGGACGAGAATGGTACATTGCTTTTTATCAGGCCGGGAATAACGAAGTTGTACCAGTATACCTTAGCAAGATAGGAAACAAAGCCGAGGCAGATCAGTATACGCGGCTGGCCAAAACCCTGAACGAACAAGCCGGATTTCACATGTTCAACCGAAAATTTCAAGGCACCACCCTCTCCGAAACCATTAATCCCAAAAATGGGCAAATGGTACTGGCCTGGGCCCTCAAAAAAGGACTGCTCATGATCTGTCCAAAATCGCAAATCCTCGAAGACCTAATAAAAGGAAACAACAACGAAGAAAAAGGACCCGAGTTCGAAACAATCGTGAAAACCCTGGGGCAACAATGCGACCTGAACCTCCTGATCAATCACGAATATGCCGGAGGTGTGTTTTCGCCCCTTCTGGGTAAAGGGATGCAACAAGCTGGGAAATTTTGCCAGTTGGACCGGGCTGGATGTTTCGTTACAAACCGACAGGATTACCGTGAGTGGTTTCTCGGCGGTTTCGCCCGATAAAACCTACCTTGCTTCCAACTGGTTAAACCAAAGCCCCTCCCAGAACACACTCGACCAGGTACTTCCCCAATCAACTGCATGGTTCATGAGCTTTTCAATCGGAGACCTCAGAAAATACTTTTCCTCTTACCAGGAATTCCTTATCGCCCAAAATCAAAACCTTCAACGTGACAACCAGTTGAAAAAGATGGCCAACTTAACCACTACCCAAACTGAAAGCCTATTCACTGATCTGTTCGACCAGGACATGGCCATGGCCATGATACCTGTTTCTCATGGATATATAGGATGGGGAAGAATATGGATTGTCAAGGTAAAAAGTGGCAGGACTGCCCTGGAACAATTTGCCCAGTGGCAGGCAAAATATCTTACAACGATGAATTTACCTGCTACCGACTGGCAGTATGAATTCACAATCGATAACACGCAACAACAAACGGTTTACCGAAATCCCTTCCCCAACCTTCCGTCGGTGCTTTTTGGCAACCGTTTCGACAGTCTAAAGGTTCAATATTTTACTGTATTCGACAACTATCTTTTCTTCTCCGATTCGAGGGAAACCATGGCCTCGTTGCTTCAATCGAACATTCTGGGGGAAACCCTGAAAGGAAATACTGATTTCAACAAGTTCCAGGCCTCATTAAGCTCGGCAAGTAACATCAATTTTTTCATAAATACGAACACTTCATTGCCACTCGCCGATCAGTTTTTCAACAAGGCGCTCTCGGAAAGCATGCTCCGGAACGACCAGTCCTGGAAGTTCAGGATGTTCGAGTGGCAAAGCATTTCAACCCAAACCATGTTGTACAACTCGGCTTGCCTTTTCTTTAGCGAAGAACAAAAATCGAAACCCCCAACAGTATGGCGCAGCCATCTTGAAACGCAATCGGACTTCAAGCCTCAGTTCATGAAAAACCACGACGATCCGCTCAACCGTGAAATCATGGTACAGGACCGCTCGTTCAACCTGTACCTGATGAACCACGCGGGCCGAATTCTATGGAAAATCAGGCTGGATTCGAAAATCATGGGAGAAATTCACCAAATCGACTTCTTTAAAAACGGAAAATTGCAATACCTGTTCAATACCGAGAACCGCTTGTACCTGATCGACAGGAACGGCAATAATGTAGGGAATTATCCTTTAATTCTCCGCGACAAAGCCAGCAATGGGGTGAGCGTGTTCGATTACGATAACAACCAAAACTACCGCTTCTTCCTGGCCTGTGCCGACAAAAAAGTTTACGCTTACGAACCCTCGGGCCGGCTGGTTGAAGGTTGGGAAATATTTCAAACCGACCACACCGTAAGGCAGCGCATCGACTATTTCAGGTCGGAAGGCAAGGACTATATAGTGGTATCCGACGAAATGAAAGACTATATCCTGAACCGTAAAGGAGAAATCAGGGTACCTACAGAGGCCATTTATCCGCACTCGGCCAACAACCCGGTATTTTTCGAAGACGATACCCCAAACTCGAAACCAAGGATGATCGGGACCGACCCAAGCGGGAAAATCCATTATACCTACCTCGATGGCCAAACCGGGGATGCAGAAATTAAAGCCTTCCCTTCCAACCACTTTTTTGCCATGAACAACCTCGATACTGATGTAAACCTCGAGTATGTGTTCGCTTTTTCAGATACCCTCGAAATTTACGATCACGACCTTAAACTCCTGCTTCAGAAAAAAATGGGTTACCCAATCAGCCATTCCCCTAATTTCTATCTCTTCTCAAATGAGGTCAGGAAAATTGGAGTGGTATGCCAAAACAGCTCGCAAATTTTCCTGTTCGACCCCTTGGGCAAGTTACACGATGGCTTTCCCCTGGTCGGCTCATCTCCTTTCAGTATAGGCTTTTTTTCAGGTACCAGCAGCAACTTCAACCTTCTGGTCGGAGGCCCCGATGGATATATATACAACTACTATGTTGAATGAGCAACTTCAATTTTCTTTCTTATCCCGAATGACCATGAAAATGTTATGGTTTGGGGGATTTATTTTTTGCTCAGCCCTGAGCGGATTCTCAATAGCCGGAGATACTCTATCGATCGAAAATGGATTAAAAGATCGGAATGATGTTGTTTTCTTCGGTGGTTTTGAAGAAGCATTTGGTGATTCAACCTGGAAAAATAAATGGGGAGTCCCTTGGGAAGACCGTGTTTCTTCATGTGAAATCATAAAGGGAGCATTTAACGAAGGTCGGTCGTTGAAGGTAAGTTACCCGAAAGAAGGTGTTGGCCCCAAGCATTCAGGAGCACAATTCCCAATGGTTTTCAATAGGATGAGAGGGACGAATGAAGGGTATTTTCAAGAGCTGTACTTACGTTATTACCTGAAATTTGAGGAGGGATTCGACTTTAACCGAGGGGGCAAGCTGCCCGGATTAATTGGCGGTGGCGACTCCTGGGGCCGCTCGGGAGGTAATCAGCCCGACGGCACTAACGGCTGGTCGATGAGATTGATGTGGCGATCGAACGGACGGTTGGTTGTATATGCCTACGTGCCCATAAGCGGGAACAAGAAATGGGGCAGCCTTCAATGGGGGCAGGATATCGACTTAAATTATACAGCCCAACCAGGTAAGTGGATTTGTATTGAACAATACATCAACGTAGGAACCCCCAATGGTGATAATGGATGGCTGACAGTTTGGATTGATGGAATTGAGTGTCTGAATATAAACGATCTAAGATATCGCACTGTGGATAACCACAATGGAAAGATAGGGGGAATCTATTTTTCAACTTTTCATGGGGGCCAGGCTCCAGACTGGGCACCACGAAACGACTCATTTATTCTGTTCGATGCGTTCGTGCTTGCAAAAAAGCCGATTGGAATAGTCTCCCAACTTGGTTCTCAGAATTAATCACAAGGATGCTGTTTTCCCAGAAATGAAAAAATAATCAAAAGAAGAATGCTCGGGTCATTTATAAATGATCAGCTTTTCGAATCCATTTTTAATTTATACTGCATGGGGGTTACTCCAGTAATGTTTTTAAAAACCGTAAAAAACGATGATTTACTATTGAAACCGCACTCATAACCAATGGCTTCAATTGAATAACCAGGATTTTTCACCAACATTTTTTTTACTGCGTCAACGCGGTACTCGTTCACAAACTGAAAGAAATTTTTCCCGATAACACTGTTCAATACCTCAGTTAACTGATGCTTGGGCACTTTAAGCTGATCCGACAACATGGTCATGTTCAGCTCAGGGTTTAAATAGGGGCGTTTCCTTGAAAAAAATTCCAAGAGCCTGGATTGGATTTCCATCTTGATCTCGTTGGTCAACAACGATTTGCTGTACTTCCCGTTTACAATCATCTCGCGCGAAAAGGAAGAATATATTTCTTCCTGCCTGAGCCCATAAATGCCGAGAACAAAAATAAACAACAACATGGCCGAATAATTATATACCGGCGACAAAGGAAAATCGATTTTCACCACGATTACCAAAACCGCAATGGCCATGGCTACAAGGCAATACAAATTATAAAACCCCACTATGAATACCAACCACCCCACCCGTTTGTTGCTTTCGATGGTCGAAAATTCGTTCTTCAGCTTTACACGGTGCCTGAATATCACATGGAAGGTAGCCCAGTTGTATCCGATCCAGGAGATAAGAGAACCAATCCCGAACATAATACGGAACCATAAAGTACCGTCGCGTTCAAAAAAGTGGGTAAGCCTATACGGTTCCTGTATCACATAGGCCAAAGCCTCGAAAAGTAAAAATGGCACAAGATGAACCAGTTGAATGGGTCTAAGCTTGAATGGCCCACCGACAAGGGTGACCGAATAAATATAAAATGCCGGGTTCAATAAAAGGAAAGAGCTTGAAAGCAAGGGAGTACCGTATACATTATAATCGATTACAAAAGTGAGGAACTCGATGGCTAGTAAAGCTACCCAAGCCGAAAGTACTTTGTCGGATAAGCTTTGTTTTTTTTTAGACAACAACAACACCGCAGTGAACATTCCGTGAGAAAAACCAAGCCACGCAATAGTTTCCATGATTTTAATCCATATTTTTTTCTGACAAAAATCAATTTTATACCGAACTGCCTGTCGGGTTAAATAATTTTCTTAAATTAACAAAAAAAATAGACATACAGTTATGAGGTTTGGAAAAACAGGATTAACAAGAGAAAAAATATCATTATTAATTATCTATTGCGTTGTTGCCATCTTGATTATTGTACTGACTTTTTTTTATCTAGGCATACAGAAGAAAGCAATTACCGATGAGCTGAACAAGAACTTGAGTACCATCGCCACGATGAAAAGTACGCAACTTTCAGAATGGTTTATCGATGAACTGCACGATGCCTATATTATTTCCCATAACGAATTTTTGGTTGAAATTATTGAAGAGTGGTTTAATACAAGATCGCAAGATTCCTGGGAAAATCTAAACACCTATTTAATCAATATTGCCCATGAACATGATTACGAATCGATACTGATCATCAGTAAGGGAGGAAAGTTGCTGGGCAGTTCGCAACCCAACCTTGAACAAATCGACTCCTTGTTAATCGACCGGTCCATTTTTGCCATCATGAGCGACTCCAGTCTTTCGACCGGTCTCTACAAATGCAAGCCTCATTTAAAACAGCACATCGATTTCATTTCGCCCCTAAATTTCTCCCGGATAGGCGAATCAGTGGCTGTAATTTTCAGGATATCGCCCGATAATTTTATTTATCCTTTATTGAAACAATGGCCTGTAGCCAGTTACAGTGCCGAAAACCTTCTGATAAAAAACGAGTTGGGAAGGGCCATCTACCTGAGCCCATCGAAACATATTGGCGATTCGCTTTTTCAGTTCGTGGTTCCACCAAGCAAACTTAATGAGCCCGCACTGAAAGCGATTAAGGGAAAAAAAGGCAGCGTTACCGGAGTCGACTATCGCGGGAAAAGGGTGTATTCGTATATCGAACCCGTGCCCTTTACCCCTTGGTTTATCCTTTCAAAAATCGACCGTGAGGAAGTAGCCGTTGAATTCAGGAAAATTACCCTTCTTGCCATCGTAATATGCCTACTTATCGTGGTGGTTGCCGCTTTTGGCCTTGCCTTTTTATACAGTTTGCAACAAAAGAACCACTATCATCACCTATGGCAGATGACCGAGGAACATAAAACCACCTTGTACAGCATTGGCGATGGAGTGATCACCACCGATCCATCGGGCCTGATTAAGCAAATGAATCCTGTAGCCGAGAAACTTACTGGATATACCGAGCCTGAAGCCAGGAACCAAATTTTGGAAAAAATTTTCAATATTATCAATGAAGAGTCAGGTCAATTTGTCGAAAATCCAGTTTCCAAAGTCTTGCGCGAAGGTAAAATCGTGGGACTGGCCAACCATACCTTACTGATTTCAAAGCAAGGCAACAGGATCCCCATTGCCGACAGTGGCGCACCAATTTATAGTGAAGAAGGGAAAATTGAAGGGGTGGTGCTTGTATTCCGCGATCAAACTAACGAAAGGGCCCGGCAAAAAGCCCTTGAAGAAAGCCGCCGACAATTGCTTACCTTGATGGGGAACCTGCCTGGAATGGCTTATCGTTGCAGAAACGACGTGGATTGGACCATGTTGTTTGTCAGCGAAGGTTGTTTTGAACTCACCGGCTATCACTCGGATGAATTGGTCAATAACAAGCTCATTGCTTATGGCGAACTCGTCGTGCCCGAATTTCGAACCATGGTCAACGAAAACATCCAGAGAGCGTTGCAAACAAGATCCCATTATTTGCTCGAATACCAAATTAAAACCAGTAGTGGTGATCGTAAATGGGTATGGGAACAAGGAAATGGTTTCTTCGATGAGGAAGGACATTTAATTGCCCTGGAAGGCTTCATTACCGACATCACCCAAAAGAAAAAGGCCGAAGAAGAAAAACTCCGGTTTGCCAATGTCCTTGAAGCCAGCATGAACGAATTGCTGATGTTCGATGCCCGTTCTTTGCACTTTGTATATGCCAACCAGGGAGCCATCAACAACTTGGGATACTGCCGAGAAGAACTGATGAGACTGTCGATTACCGACATAAAAAAAGATTCTTCGTTTGAAGAATTTTCAAGAATGATTGCCCCCCTTGTTAATGGCCTACAAGAAAAAATAGTGTACGAAGCCGAACATAAACGGAAAAACGGCAGCCTTTACCCCGTTGAAGTGCATCTCCAACTGCTCGAACAAAGAGAAAACAGCCTTTACCTTGCCGTTGCAATCGACATTACCGAAAGGAAAAAAAGCGAGGAAGCGCTTAAAAAGAGCGAGGAAGAATACCGCAACTTATTCGAAAACCATACCGCGGTTAAACTGTTAATCGATCCCACCAATTCCAGAATAGTGAACGCCAACCAGGCTGCAGAACAGTTTTACGGGTATTCCAAAGAACAGCTCTTATCGATGAAAGTATCAGATATCAATACCTTAAGTGCCAACGAGCTAAAAAAATACATTGAACTGGCAGCAAATTCAAAGAAAAACCTTTTCGAAGTCAAACATCGCCTCGCCAACAAACAGGTGCGCGATGTGGAAGTCTATGCAAGCCCGGTAGAATTCCATGGAAAAATGTTGCTCCATACCATCATCCACGATATTAGCAAGAAGAAAGAGGCCGAACGTAAAATTCAATTGTTGAGCCGCTCGATAGAACAAAGCCCGGTATGCGTCATCATAACCAACCTGCATGGTGACATTGAATACGTGAATGCCGAATTTATTGAGGTAACAGGCTTCGAATTATTCGAAGTGATGGGCAAAAACCCCCGAATTTTACAGTCGGGATATCACGGACAGTCATTTTACAAAGAAATGTGGGATACCATTCTCTCTGGAAAAAATTGGCAAGGCGAATTGTACAACCGCAAGAAAAATGGCGACCTGTATTGGGAAAGTGCCAATATTGTCCCTATTTTCAACGACCATGATGAAATTACCCATTTTGTGGCACTCAAGGAAGACATCACAGATAAGAAAAAAATGTTCGAAGAACTAAT
>CAZSIK010000027.1:17853-24418 GCA_964606515.1 uncultured Prolixibacteraceae bacterium | reverse complement strand
ACTCGTGCTGAAATACTTCGTGACATCTTTGACACTCAGCTTTTCAAGGACATCGAGATTCGCTTCAAAGATAAGTGTGCTAACCTGAAGAATATAATTCTAAACTCTACCGAGTTAGAGCAGAATTTACTTCAAGGTGAAATGGTGATATAGCAAAACAAAGAGCCATTTTGTAAATAAATGCATTCATGCTGAACAAAAGCGAATATGTTCAGCATGAATACATTAAAGCAACCTCACTTATCTTTTCATTTTTGCTAAGGAAGCAGGTGCCAGATAAATGTTCACCAGGTCTACCCATTTTTGCAACAATTGAAGTTCGTCGCCAAGAGTAGTATTGGAGTCATTCTCATAGAAAGACAATCGCATGGTTTGTTGTTGCTCCGAAAGAGGCAATAATTCCATTTCAAGCTTTTCGATCACTTTTGTATTGTTGTTTTTGTTGCCGATATTTCGGCTTGTTTCGTTCAATTTTCCTTTTTTTATCCCTTTCAGGTCGATCGCGAGATTTATTTCCTCCTCCTTGCCATTCCTGTAAAAAAAGAGCATTCCGTTATGCTTATCCATACCCATGGCATGGTGGTCCCATGTATCGTATGAACTTATCGTACAAGACTTTTGACTGGCCATTGCAGCCAACTTATCGCGCAAAACGCACTTCTTTTTCTTTCTGTTTATCCCAAAGATGATGAATGGGGCAATGCATATCAATACAAGCACTGCACTTATAAGTGTTGTTTTATAATCCATAATAGTAAAATACCAGATGTAAACGTCTTAAAAATTTTTAAATCGCAATTTTTTCACGCATAAATAGCACGATGCCAGCGTGGTATAATAAAGCGAACAATCTACCAGAAGTAATGAAATGGGAAAAGGATGTCGGCTTTTCGATACCGGACTCTAATCTGGTAAGAATAATAAATATATTGGATAAAGCGTCGGGCGATGAAATGCTCATCAAACCGAACTACTGAAGGGTGATCGGTATGATGGATAATTCTTATGGAAGGCAAAAATTGTGAAGCAAATGATTGAGGTTTCTCGTTAAGAGCCACCTGACCATTTACATCAGCTGATTTTAGTATGGTTTCGTTTTGCTCAACAGGATCAATATAGACCTGTTTCGAATTACTGGCCAGGGAATGGTCGAACCTTGTTACAATATTGCCGAAGGCACACAAGGCAAGCAAAAAGCTTAATATTTCGACCCGGAGCATCATCCGCATACTATTTACCCTCTCTTCGAAAAAAAACAAAAAAGACCCTAATAAATCGACTATAAGAACCTTCCTGTACAGCACATATAGGTTTTCAAATCTAAATCACGTTGCAAAGATAAAGTTAAACCTGACAAAATATTTAGGATCATAAAAAATGAGGTCATAAAGCAGATAAAATTCCTGAAATTTCCACCCTTTTTTAAATTATAGATCCCTTCCGAAGCAGTTGATGTTGTACTTTTATCCAAAATTGAATTGCTATGAACAGAAGAATTCCTGTTATTCGTTTTTCATGTATGGCTATCGTTACACTCGTAGTTTTTGCCTGCCAACCCAAGTCCGATACATACAAAGGGCCTGAAAAGGACAAGTCGAAATACGGGCCACAAGCTCATGTATACGAACAACCTAATATTCAAGGAACAATATATTACGTAGCCCCAGATGGGAACAACGATGCTTCAGGGATGGAAATCGAACACCCTACCACGATCGAATCTGCCATCGCCAAAACAGTAAGCGGAGATGCCATCGTGATGCGCGGCGGAACCTATCGTACCGGCAACCTCACTTTCAATCAAGGCATTACCATTCAACCTTATAAAGATGAAAAACCGGTTTTGAACGGAACATTCGTAGCCGAGAACTGGGTGAAATCGGATGAGGGATTGTGGGTATGCCATTGGGATCGTTTGTTCCCAGGCGCACCCGAAAGCTGGTGGCACAGGGAGAGGGAAGAAAAATTCACCCCACTCCACCGTTTCAACAACGACGGCATTTTTATCGATGGACAATTTTTGCTATCGGTTGGAAGCAAACAGGATGTAAGTGAGGAGACCTATTTCGTGGATTATGAAAAAGGAGAAATCTATATCGGTTCTGATCCTACCGGCAAGCTGGTCGAAATTACTGCCTTCAGGAAAGCCATCATGCGCACCACCCAGGAGGTACATGGCAAGGTTTCCGATGGCAAAGGACCCGTAATTCGTGGCCTCACCATCACCCAATACCCCGATACGATGGTGCACATCGATGGATACTATCCACAGGGGGTATCGGCCGAAAGCGATCATGGGAAAGACGTGGTGGGTACCGTTTTCGACAACTGCACCTTCTCGAAATGTTTCCGCATGGCTGTTTTTGCCATTGGCGACAGCATGGTGATGCGCCACTGCAAAATAATCGATTCGAACACCGAGGGACTGTATATCGTGGCCTCATCAGACGTGCTGCTCGAATGGAACATCTTTGCCAATAACAACATCGAACGTTGGACCGGTTTTTACCCATCGGCTGTAAAAATATTCAACCAAACCCACCGGGTGGTATGCCGAAACAACCTGATCATCGATCATCCCCACTCCAACGGGCTTTGGTACGATGTAGGCAATCTCGATGGCGTTTTTGTAAACAATTGGGTTGAAAACGTGGGCGATGTGAGCAAGTACAAAAACGATGAGCGGATATGGGCCAGTTACAGCGGGTT
Organism: uncultured Prolixibacteraceae bacterium; assembly: GCA_964606515.1. Lineage (GTDB taxonomy): Bacteria > Bacteroidota > Bacteroidia > Bacteroidales > Prolixibacteraceae > CAZSIK01. The sequence continues at coordinate 21,709 of CAZSIK010000027.1, read as the reverse complement.
CTTTTATGAAATTTCAAGCAAAGCCATTTGTGCCGGAAATGTATTTTTAAACAATGCCCAAGGCATTTTTATCTTAAATTCTTCGGAGGTTGAAATTTACAACAACACATTAATTAACAGCACCGTTAGCTTTGGACGCAACAACCGTGGCGACGATACCGACCATTTTGGCTGGCATATTCTCACCGGACCAGGAGTCGACCATCGCGACAATCATAATTTCTTCAACAATATACTGTATACCGATGAATGGTACATACGGCCAGCCCTGGTGGCCTGGCAACCCGCCAATATGTGTGAACGATTAAATAAGCCCCAGCTAGCTGGCATCAACAACAACCTGTACATCAGACCAAACAAAACCGATAGCCTGGAACTCATCAGCTGGAGCCCTGCCGAAAGTGAGGAATGCAAGGTACCACTCAATTTGCCTGAGGAACTGACGGCTTTGTACCCCTTGTTCTCAACTCAATGTAAGTTGGTTCAAAGCGAGGCCTCATTGGTATTTGCCGGATTTGACCACTTTAATTTTCAGCTTAAACGTGAAAGGGCAGATAGTATTAAAGCGGTCGGGATCCCTCAAGAGCTTGCAAAGGTTATGGGAATAAAAAACCAGATGCCAACCTTTTTAGGGGCCTATGGCGTAAAATAAAAATTGGAAATTCGGGGGAAGATGCATTCAAGTCGGTCTGTCTGTACTGAAAAAACATCAGGAAACAAAGGCCAAAGTATCAAATTGAAGGACATGATACCGTACTAAACTTTTAACTCTTTCAGAAGGCATCAGTGATTTATGATATAAATTTGCAAAAGCGTTCGCTTTTCAAATACACAAACATGATAGCACTAATTCTTATCGGCTCCTTTCAATCGGCCATGTTGCTGATGCTTTTATTGTCAAAAAAACAAAAGAGTTTTTCAGATTATTGTCTAAGCGCTCATTTTGTGGCCTCGGCCATTTCGATTTTGCTGGCTTTTATCGAAATTCACAACCGCAACAACAACTATCCGGTACCATGGTTAATTGCTGTTTCAATACCCTCGATCCTTTTATTAGGTCCCACTTTATGGGTTTACATCAAATCGATTACTTCCGAACGTTTCACCATAAAAGGCATTCACGCTCTTTTGCTTCTACCGTTTTTGTTTGTTTTCTTTCTGCTTTCCCGCAGCTATTACCTATACCCAAACGAAGTCCTGATTATGATGGAACAAACCGGAAGTGTAACTTCTGGTTGGGTTTTCTTTTTAATTGTAGCATTGATAGGGATTTCGAACATTGGGTACCCGATTTGGGGCTTAATCCTGGTTAAAAACTACCGTCAGAAATTAAAATCGTATTTCTCTGAAACCAGGCAGATCGATCTTTCCTGGTTAAGGTTTTTGTTGAGTTCGTCGCTTGTGGCTTATGCAATCATCAGTGGGTTATATGTGTACAATGCAGCATTTCAAACAATTGATTACAAAATACTTCAGACGAGCGCTTACAGCATTGCTTCCCTTTTTGTTTTGGTGATGGGTTTTTTTGGCATCCGACATGGCAACGTATTTTCAAATCCACAAGTTAGTGTCGATGTAGAAAAAGCCCTTAAGCAGACAAGCCTTGCAAAAACAGTTAGCACCCAAAAGGAAGAGCGATTAATCAATCAATTGCAGGCACACATGGAACAAGCGAAGCCCTTCATCGACCCTGGTCTTACTTTGGGAAAGCTCAGCACCCAGCTTGATACTACGCCCGAATTTCTCTCTGGCATCATCAACACAAGATTAAACCGGAACTTTTATGATTTTATCAACCATTACCGGATCGAGGAATTCAAAAGCCAGTGTGCTGAACCTAAAAATTCGGGTTTCACCTTGATCAGTATGGCGTTCGAAAGCGGGTTCAACTCCAAAGCCACCTTCAACCGGGTATTTAAGAAGGAAACAGGAGTAACCCCTGGAGAGTACTACAAAAGAGTATCCGCATCATAATACCTGTTTTTCAGTTTTCTGAGACTCTTTTCCTAAAAGTTGAGACCTCACAACACCTCCATTTCACTTCCTTTGCGAGATAGTTTCAAATTAAATCAAAATGAGAAAAAATCGAAATTGGTTCATGCTGTTTACATTGTTATTACTACTTGGTGGATGCTCGGTGTCATCCAAAACATCGGCCCCTGAAAAACGAAAACCGATATATCGGGTTCAGTTTGGCAGCAATAAAGGGGGGATCGTTGAAAACAACGATTTATCCGTGATCTCGCATGCCGAAGTGGATGCTTTTACGGGTGCCACGAAAAGCGGGCTCAATGCAAGTGGAAAAGTTCTTTTACCGTTAAAATACAACTGGGTTGAAAGCGGTATCGAAATCATGAGCAACAAGCAGGTGCTGACATACAACGATCATCAAAACAGTTTTATCGGAGAACGATCGCTTGCCCTTACCCAGTTCATGGTTCCACTTACCTACAGTATCGGATTCTTTAGGAAAAATACCCCTGAAGGTTTGGTCCATCTAAAAGTTGGGTATCTGGCTCAATTCAATTATTTTCAGCTTACCAACACGGGCCAGATTCCCGACTATTCGACCAAGGCTTTTAGCGGCGGAGCCGTGATGGGACTTTCTACAACCCCGTTTAGGCTTAACAATGGCAGCAGAATAGGATTATTCATCGATGCCTATCGTGGTTCACCAGCCTATCATGACTTTTACAACCAGCCTGAATTTGAAATGCCTGCAACTGCGTTTTTAAAATATGGGATTATTTTTCAATTCTAAAAGAATAAAAACTGGTTGAAATTGAACTAAAATGAAAACAATCCTATTTTTATCTTTAATAAAAACAACCTTGGTCGTTACCATTATGATTCCTGTTCTTTGTTCCTGTAATTCGCCGGCAAAGTCCTATAAAAAAGAGACAAAGGCTTATAAATCGGCACATTCCCAAACAAACGGCACGATTAGTAAGCAAGATATTGCCCATTTGCCCGAGCCTCTTATCCATTATTTTGAACACTGCAACTATGTTGGTTCGGCAAAAGCGACTTATGCTGAAGTGATTTTCGAAGATAGTAAGATCAAACTTCAGCCCGAAAAGAAATGGATGAAACTTAAAACACAACAGTACAACTTTGTAACCGAACCAGCAAGGATCGCCTACATGAAAGCCACTATGATGGGGTTCATCCCATTCGAAGGACGCGACAAGTACAGCGAAGGTCAGGGACACATGTTGGGCGTATTAGGAAAGCTCATCAAGGTATTCGACGAGAAAGAACACGAGATTGCCAAGGGAGCAGCCCTCGTTTTATTGGCCGAAGCCCTCTTGATTCCTTCTTATGCCCTCCAGGATTACATTAGCTGGGAAGCAGTCGATTCGCTCACGGCCAAAGCCCGCTTCGTGCACAAAGGGGTTGATGTAGGCGGAACTTTTCATTTTAACGAAAAGAGAGAATACATTCGTTTTACTACTAACGAGAGACCATATTCGAAATCAGATGGTCGCTTTTTATACCCTCCTTATACCGTTGAAATAAGAAGTTATCAAAAGCAAGGCGATATCTTGATCGCCAAAGAAGTAGCTGCTATCTGGAACCTACCCGATGGCGATTTCGAGTATTGGTCGGGAACCATAAAAAAAATCAAGTAAACCGCAAGCCATTTCATTTTTAATTGTCAAAATAATATACCATATAAAATTGACTCAAAGCAATTTACGATAAAAGAAAGCTTTCATGTTCAGAAAACATCATGTTGGAATAAAAAAAAATCATAACTTTATTCGCTGCTAATATTAAGCCTATTCGTAAGTACCACTAAACCATACCTGTTCGAGACAGGTAGTATTGCGAATGTGTATGAATTTTTAACGCT
>CAZSIK010000027.1:14756-17843 GCA_964606515.1 uncultured Prolixibacteraceae bacterium | reverse complement strand
GCTCAACTAAACTCCAAATGAAAAAGAAGGCTTTCTTTTCAGTGTTGTTTTTCTTCATGTTCTTCATTAATTGTTATACACAGGTCGATTTAAAGTTAATAATCAGGAGCCCTGTGCCTTCATCGCTCTCCGAATGGGTCGACGATCCTTCGGTGGTTCAGTTAATTATAACAAATTCAACTGGCGAAGAATACCCGAATGCCACACTATCCATCAAAATCACAAACGAAAATGGCCTTGTAGTAGCCGAAGCAAAGGCCAACAATCCCTCCAACCCTAAAATTCTGGTTCCCTCTAACCCACCGGTAAGCCTATACAATGGTTCTCAGCTCATTAACATGAACGCTGTACGAATCAATCCCAAACTTCAAACCATTGCGCTTACCACGAATACCATTCCCGAAGGCGATTATGAAATTTGCATCTCGCTGTACGATCAATACGGAAAAAACATCACCTTGGGTGAGGAGTATTGCACCGGGTTCCCGATTATGATTCCTGAACCACCTATGCTAATTTGGCCTATTGAGGATGAAATCATCCCGAATTCTTATCCTACTTTTTCGTGGATGCCGGTTGTGGGGCATCATCCAAGCCGGAACCAGATCAAGTATAAGCTGAAGGTTTGCCCGGTTTATGAAGGCCAATTGCCCCGAACCGCCCTTGAAAGCAATCAGGTGTTGATCGAAAAAAACGACCTTGCTACCACCTCCTACCCCTATTTACCCTCCGATCTTCCATTCGACTTTTTTCAACGGGTCGACCGTTTTGTATGGATGGTACAAGCTTTCGACCAGAACGGGCAACCAGCTTCTTCGAACCAAGGCAGAAGCGAACTCGCCACGTTCAAAATTTCAAATGTTTCATCTGACGAATTGATGCTTGACGCCATTTACCCGGCACATAACGATACCATTCCTTGGACAAGCCCCCACTTGCTTGTCGGTTTTTCACCCTATTCCGACCACATCCGCTCCGTGCAACTCAACCTGACCATTAAAGAAGAAGGAGCCTCAACCCCAACTACCTTAACCCGGACCTTATCCTTCCCGAATGGCCCCATGTTATCGCAAAACATAAGCGATCAGGAAAAAGCCAGGCTACTGATAAGCAATTTAAATCCCGATAAAAGCTTCCCCACATGGATGCAAAACCTCAAACAGGGGAAAAAATACTTATGGAAGGTTCAGGCCACCTTCACCAAAAGTGATGGGACCAGTGAATCTGCCACATCAAATGAAAGCGCCTTTGTAACGGGTTTAAAAAAGCCCAAGTATCTGTTTCCCAAGCCAGACACTTCGATCAGGATCAATTCAGGCATTGAAATCGGGCTAAGCATCGAGGAACCAGGATTACTGAACCTTCTCAACCCCGATTTGCTTGATGAACCATTGTTTCATGGATACCAGGCTTTCTCGTCTGCTGCGATAAACCTTGGCATTGAAGTTTCAAAAACCAGCACCTTCGATTCACTCGTTCAAACACAAACCTTGAAGATACCCGGCACGGGCACTTACCAAGCAGGGGACGAATGCAATGAAGTGTTTCAAAAAATCATGAAGCGACTCGATGGGATCGGCGACACCGGCACCTATTTTTGGAGGCTTAAATATCTCGATTACAACAATCAAACTTATTTCAGCACCGAGCCTCGTCGCTTGAAAATTGTTCCCGATTCATCAGCAGGCTGTTTCGAGATGGTGGTACAGCAACCAGCCAACAATGGCAAGTGGACCAACGGGAAGAAACCAAGATTTTCGGTATCAGTTAAACCAGAATTACAAAAAAAGGCCATCACCGGAGGACAGATCAAAGTATGGAAGATGAGTTCCGAATCGCAAACCCTACAAAGTGCAAAAAGCACCAAAGCCTTGCTGGATACGGTTTTCTCGGGAAACAGCACGAACAAGATCCACGCTTATTCAACCGACATGAACGGCTACACCGTGTACGACCTGAACTTCATCAACGGCGATTCAACGTCGAAAGCATTCGAAGGCGATTCCGCAGCCTATTATGTGTGGAATTTTAAGCTAAACTATAACAAAGACTCCATAAGGATGGATTCGAAGGTTTGCGATTCAAGTTATGTCGTCTCAAACGACGGGGTTTTCCAATTGCTCCCCGGCAAAAAAGACCAAAACAGTTGCCCGGGAGATTGTTACGCACAGACCCCCACTAAGGTCACTCCGGGAAACCAATCGTTAAAAGCTGATTCGACCATCACCATCGGGAAATTTAAACTAAAACTGGTTTCAGTAAGCGGAACCCCGGCCTTTCTTTCAGGAACAGGCTCGGTTGATGTACCCTATATGCGCGCCAATGTGCTGGTCGAGTTTAATGGATTAAAAGTTAACAGCGACAACGAAGTATACGAAGGGGAAGCCTACGGAGTAATCGATGAAGATGCCCCTTATACCAAACCCGAAGGAAACGACTTTGAAGGTAAGGCCCTAAGTTTTGCCCACGATAAAATGAAATTTAAGGAAATCCATGATAGATCGAGCAGTGCGGGAAGACTTGTTAGTGGCTTAATTGGCTCAACACCTGTCACTTTGCCCTTAGGCCTCGATAAAGATTGGGATGGATACAAAATGGTAATCGGCATCATCGGGATGCGTTTCACCCCGACACAAGGGAGTTTAAACGCCGCGGTTTACGTCGAACTCCCCTCGTTGGGTCCGGATGTAGGCCTTGGTTTCGGTGCCAAAAATTTATGCTTTCATGAAGACGGCCTGAGTGGAATGGATTTAGCCGTATTGTACCTTGCACAGGATTTTGGATATGATAACGAAGGCACCTGGAGTTTTCTATTCAAATCGCCTACCCCCTCCGACTCAGGCACATACATCACCTGGGACTGTAAGGGTTTTCACCACATGGTACTTGCTGCCGATGTGGAATTTCCACGGACCTGGATGACCCCTGTAAATGCTCAAGATCCAACGTCGAATGTGAAAGCCCATTTTAAAGGAAGGGCTCAAAAAAATGGGAACGGCTGGCAATGGATGGCCAGCGCCTCGCTCGATGAGTGCGAATTTTCAGGCGCCGAAGGATTCCGGATGCAAGTGCAGGAAATGGTTTTCG
>CAZSIK010000027.1:6224-14746 GCA_964606515.1 uncultured Prolixibacteraceae bacterium | reverse complement strand
ACAATCCATTGGGAATCCAATTCCCCAAGAATTACAGCGGCGAAAAAAACAACAACTGGAAGGGATTTTACATAAAAAGGGCCTACGTGGCTTTTCCCGATAAAATCAAAACCTTCGAAAACGAAAGCCCCATCCTCTCGGTGAGCAATGTACTTATCGACCGAACCGGAATTACCGGCAGCATCAGGGGTGAAAACGTGATCCAATACCCGAGGGGAAATTTCGGGGATTGGGGCGCAAGCATCGACACAGTTAACATTGAATTGGTAAGCAGCTCATTACAGTCAGGCTCCTTGAAAGGAAAAATAAAAGTATCGATTGCCGATTCTTGCTTCTTATATTCCGGTTTACTTGCGAAAAACAATACCGTTCCGAATTCGCCCAATAAAAGTTCGCTACAATATCAATTTTCAATTGTTCCTAAAGACACAATTGACATCGACCTCTGGAAATCGAAACTCAACCTCTACCCCACTTCAGTAATTGAATTATTGGACACCACAGGCAAATTTGAAGGGAAAGCTGTTCTGAATGGAAATCTTTCGCTTGAAGGCGATGCAGGTGGCTTGTCAAAACTGGATTTCAAAGGATTAACATTCGAAAACTTTAAAGTCATGACCAAAAGCCCCTACATTGAAAAAGGAAACTGGAATTTTGCCAGTCCGCAACATGGCATGGCCGGTTTTCCTGTTTCGATCAACAACATCGATGTGGTTACGGGTAGCCGTAGTGGCAGTTTTGGGGCTGGCATCAAATTTAACCTGAATATTGGGCTACAACCAGGAGCCAATGCCATCAGCGGCACCACCACCCTTAGCGTTTGGGGGAAAATGGCCTCGGGTACAGGGGCTCAGCATTTCGAGTTCGATGGGGTGGATCTCGATTCAATTGGGGTAGATGCCGACCTGGGTACGGTAAAGATCAAGGGAGGATTGTCGCTATTTGATGCTCATGCCACCTTTGGCAATGGCTTCCGTGGTGCCGTAAGCGCCACCTTTGTCGATCAGGTTGCTGTTGAAGCTACTGCCCAATTTGGATCTGTAAATAATTTCAGGTATTGGTACGTCGATTCAAAAGCCCTGTTCCCCACCGGCCTTCCCATGTTTTCGGGACTTGGTATTTATGGGTTCGGGGGCGGTGCCTGGTACCACATGCGAAAATCAGGACAAACCGACTTGTCGGATCCCCCAACGGAAGCCGACAAGGGAACTACCGCGGGCACAACCAACTCGGGGTATCAGTTTACGCCTGATAAAAACACCGAATTTGGCCTTAATGCTTCAATGATCATGGGAACCCACCCTTCGCCTGAAGCCTTTAACGGCGACGTGGGCCTTGAAACCCAGTTTCTTTCCGATGGCGGAATTGGCACCATGACCTTGGTTGGCGAGGGATACTTGCTTTGCAGCATTACCAACCGGCAAAAGGCCAAGATCTTAGCCGACATGAACATGGAGTACAACTTTCCAACCAAAACCTTTCACGGGGTTTTCGATGTCGACATCAATGCCAATCCTTTAGATGGTGGAGGACAAATGCTTATGCATTTTGCACCCGACCTGTGGTACATAAAAATAGGAGAACCTTCAAACCGGATCAATGTGAACCTTGCCGATTGGCTTGAAGCCGACGGGTATTTCATGGCGGGACAAAACCTGCCCCCACCTCCTCCCTTGCCGGCAACCATCATGGAATTATTCCCTGATTATGAAGCAAACAGAAGTTCTTTGATTTCCACCGGCGATGGTTTTGCCTTTGGTGCCAGTTCAGGTTTCGATACCGGACGAAAAAAGTACCTGATATTTTATGGCGATATTTCGGCCATTGTTGGCTTCGACCTTGCACTGCTCAATCTGGGCGAAGGAACTATATGCACCGGACAAACCGAAACCATTGGGGTAAACGGATGGTATGCCATGGGACAGGTTTATGCTGCCCTGGCTGCCTCAATTGGCTTGCATGTTGACCTTTGGTTTACGAGTGGAAATTACGAGATCCTTAATTTACAGGTGGGTGCTGCATTGCAAGGGGCCGGACCAAACCCAACCTGGGTCAGAGGTTCAGTTGGAGGCAATTATCGAATTTTAAACGGTGCAGTTAAGGGCCATTGCAATTTCCAATTCAGCATGGGCGAACCATGCGAAGTGATGATCGAAAGCCCGTTGGCCCGTATCGACCTGATCTCCGACATTAACCCGGTTAGTGGGCAAAATGGGGTGGATGTTTTCACCGAACCCCAGGTAGCCATGAATTTCCAGCTCGATACCCCCTTCGAAATCAAAGAGATGGCTACCAATGAAACTTCGGGTAAAATACGTACTTTCAGGATACAACTCGATGAATTTTCGCTTAGGAAGACCTCGGGAAGCGATTCAATTCAAGGTAGGAAAAATATTGGTCCCGATAAATATTCAGCTTGTTACACCCCTCACGACATGATGGCCGGTCATACTCGCTACCGTTTTTCCGTAGCTGCCTTCGGCGAAGAATACCTAAACGGCCAATGGCAAGTTGCCAGAAAAAATAACGGGACTATAATAAAACAGAATGTTTCATCCATCTTCAAAACAGGACCTACCCCAAAAAACATTCCTTTATCGAATGTGGCTTTTACATACCCGGTAAGTTCACAACAATATTTCTTGCAGGATGAATGCCGAAACGGGCGAATCCAGCTAAAGATCGGCCAACCCGAACTCTTTATCCCTCGCGAGGGTTTTAGCCTAGAGCTTCTGGCCCGCTTTATCCCAATTGATTTTAACCTGATGCCCGTGGAGGTGCCATACTCCTATAACCCATCAGCCAAATCGATCACCTTCGAAATCCCCAATTTATTGAACGACAAAGGCTATTATCTGCAAATCATAAAAAAAGAAACCTGCACTGATCCCAATATTGCACTGATGCAACAGTTGATGGGGCAATTACAGGAAGGAGGACTACAGCCCTCCATTACCTTGTTTGAAGAAAAATTACTTGAAAGGGGTTCATCAAACGTATTTCTTAACCGGCGGAAAATCTCCTCAACAAAGGTTCGCTCAGGGGAAAAATTACTGCATGTACTGTATTTTAAAACCAGCAAATTCAACACCTTACAAGCCAAACTGGCTACTTTTGCCCATACCTTGACAGAAACAGAACCCGGCCCCAATTCATACGAAACCCACAGGGCGACCTATCAGGGAGCTGAAAACTTTGGCTACTACGACTTTAATCCGGTAACCTCAAGCTCTTATTCGACGCAGCTGTTCGGGCCTTTGATCAAAGTTAATGCTTCGTCCAGATCCTCGGAATGGCACACTCAATTTACCAACCCACAGATATACGATGAAATCGCCTGGATGAAAAGCATGGGTTTATGGAGCGGAACCGTTAAATATGAGCAATACTTAACCAATCAAGACTATCATTTTGTCGATATCGAATACAACCGACACAAGCCTGGATTGAATGAAATTGCCAATTTATTGTCGGGCACCCCAACAGGGAACAGTTCAGGAACTACATCAACGACAGGGACAAACGAAAATTTCCCGGGCAATACATTTGCCCCGGGAGGTTTAGCCTCGACTAACTTATCAGGCCTTTTGTCAATGGGTAATGGTTCCGAAACCCCCAACCTTCAGCTCACCTACAATCATGGGAAAATTGCCGCCTCCGACTTTAACAAACTAACAAACAGAGCATTGAGCGTACTCTCGAACCCATTTATCAATAAATCAGGAGTAACCCGGAACAGGCTTCAGGCAATTGTGAACCGCAATTACCAGATGATGTACCGGGGAAGCTATCCCTTGTGGTTCTTTTACCATAATGTAGGTTGTTACGGAATCGACGACACGGTACCCACGATATCGAAACCATTTATTTATTAACCCTGTAAGGTTAGGTTAGCCCTTATCGATGAGAAAAAGATACACGATAGTTACTTTGTTGGTCCTTATGGGACTTCCGCTTCTTCTTTTTCCTCAGGAAGAGAAGAAGAAGGCAGTAAAATTTACCGGTTCGGCTTCCCTTTCAAGCAATTTCTACCAGGCCGAAGGAATCGCCCCCCGGCAGCCGGGTAACCTTCAGGTAGGAATTCTCAGGGCAAACATCTCGCTGTTCGACAAGGTTGAACTTCCGTTTGAATTGTATTATGCAAATGGCCAGACCCAATTTCAGCAACCCTTTAACCAGTTTGGCGTCAGCCCTAAAATATCCGACTGGCTGACCTTGCATGCCGGGTATTTTTCGACCCAATTCTCCGACCTTACTTTTGGCGACTTACGCATGCTTGGAGGTGGTTTTGAATTAACCCCCGGCAAATTCAGGCTCAAAGCAATTTATGGCCGTACCCGCCAGACAGTTGAACCCATCAGGGTAAGTTATTCTCCCGAGGTGTACAAGCAATATAGCTATGCTGCTTCAATCGGATATGGCGACTTGTCAAAATCGTTTTTCAACATCAACCTGTTTCATGCTATCGACGATTCAACTTCTGTAATCAGCGATTCATTGATGGTTTCACCCAACGAAAATTTAGTTGGCACCTTCGATTTTGGGATTCATTTCAGTCCAAAAATTTTATTACGGGGAGAAGTGGGCTTCTCGGCCTTGTCGGCCAACACAAGATCAAACAAAATCGAAGATCTGTCGCTCCCCTCCTGGTTGTTCACCCCGAACACTTCGACCTGTATCGATGGAGCTGCCCGCCTTGACTTGAATATTGCCCCTTCAAAATACTGGTCGCTCATGCTCTCTTCGAGATGGATTGGCCCTGGCTTTTCTTCACTCGGATACGCCTTGATGCCCAGCGATCTGATGGAAATTAGCCTTTCGCCCAGACTTAGGTTATTTAAAAACCGCTTGATGATCCGTTCTAGGGCAGGCATCAGGTACAATAACTTACGTGGCAACCGCAGTGCAACAACCAGCAGATTTACAGGACTTTTATCGGCAAATTGGCAGATCAGCAAAAAAGTGGGCCTCGATGTAAACTTCAATAAAAACCAAATCGAGTCGGTTCATAAGAACGACACTCTTCGCTTATCGAACGTGTACAATTCTTTTTCACTATCGCCCAGGTTCGCATTCGATGCATTCGGGGGAAACAACAACCTTGTACTTACCTATAATTTTCAGGACGTATCGGACCAGAACGTGTTTACCTCTAAAATTTCCGACAACAATACCCAATCGGCCACCCTAATTCATGCGCTTTCGTATAAAAACAGCTTTTCGTTGACGTCAACCTTGTTGTATAACCAAACCCAGATGGCCGATTACCAATCGAGTATTATCCATTTCAGTGAAACCATTGGAAAGCGTTTTTTCAAGAACAAGCTCAACACTTCATTCAGCTTGGGAGCTAACATAATTAGGGTAAGCAGCCAAAATGCCCAACTGGTTTTCAAGTTCAATACCTCGTATAATATGGGCAAATACGGCACTTTCAGCTTTTTTATTTCAAACAACAATTACAGGTCGGATGAAATTATCACCCAAAACTACAACGAATTATATGGCAGTATTCAATACAACATCAGCTTTTAACCTAAAGAAACGCACAATGAACCAGATTCAATACTTCAGTTTTTATCAGCCCAACAAATGCAAGGCGATGTTGCTCTTGCTATTTTGTATTTCAACCATCAGCTTGTTTAAAGCAAACGGACAACCGAATAACGAGAACGCAGTACGTCCTGGAGCGGCCTATCTGACCTTGATTGCCCAAAGTAGTTCCGACTCAATAGTGCTGCGTTGGGCTCCTTCAACAGCAGGAGGTTGGAGCATTGCTAACGAACTGGGTTATTTTATTGAACGAATTACGATCGAAGAAAGCAAAGAGATAGAAGATGCCGGTTACATCCGCCTTTCGGAACACCCCCTTAAACCATTACCGCTTGAAGTATGGAAAACCTATGCGGGGCCTGACAATCATTTTTCTGCTATTGCCGCACAAGCACTCTATGGAAAATTGTTCATCCCAAAGGCTCTTGATCAAGGCAGTATTAATACCCTTAAAAATGCAGCCGATGAACTGTCGAACCGCTTCTCTTTCTCATTATATGCTGCCGACAATGATGCGCATACTGCCAATGCTTTGGGATTGAGGTTCGTTGATAATAACATTAGTCCAGGTACCAGGTATGCCTACCGGGTTTTTATATCAAAACCAAGCAATGAATACACTTTCGATACGGCTTATGTTATGGTTACTGCACAACCTGAACCCAAAAGGCCTGCTCCGGAAAACTTAAGGTTCGAAAGTGGCGATGGTTCGATCACCCTTTTTTGGGAGGAAACCGACATCAATCCTTTCTCGGGATATTACATCTACCGCTCCGACCATGAGGGGAAAAATTATGTGAAGCTCAACAACCTTCCTTTGGTTATCGTCACTCCTGACCAAGCTGCCGGAAAGGCCCAACCTTCCTTTACCGACAGTTCTACAGTAAATTACAAAATGTATCACTACCGGGTATTTGGAATAAGTCCTTTTGGAGAATTAAGCATGCCTGCCGAGCGAAAAGCATTTTCGAAAGACTTGCTGCCGCCACCTCCACCCCTAATTAATAAACCCAAACAAATTTCTTCAAGCGAGATCATGCTTTCATGGACGATGAAAGAAATGCCGGACGACTTAAAAGGCTTTATCGTTTCAAGAAGCACCAGCCCGGTGCTGGGCTACACCCTCCTTACCCGGGAGCCCTTGCCAAAAAGCGCCAAAGAATACACCGATGACCTGAGCGGCGAACCTGAAACGTACTATACAGTGGCCTCGGTCGATACTGCCGGAAACCTGGGGTTTTCGCTCCCCGTATTGGCAGTAAGAATCGATACCATACCTCCCGCAATCCCGCGGAATTTTAAAGGAAGCATTGATGAGAAAGGAGTAGCCACCCTGAGTTGGGATCACCATACCGATCCCAACGTGATCGGATACCGTGTAGTATGGGCCAACGACCCCTCACACGAATTCATCCAGATAAGCAATCACCTACATCGCGACACAGTCCTGATCGACAGTGTCAATATCAACACTTTATCAAATCATGTTTATTATAAAGTTGCCTCAGTAAACCATCGCAACCAACATTCAGCATTGTCGCCAATTTTAACGCTTAGACGCCCCGATAAGATTCCACCAGGCGAGGCCGTTTTTTATGAAGTCTGGGTAAGCGATAGCCTGGTTAATCTTAAATGGCATTGCAGTTCAAGCCCCGATGTAGCAAAACAGTTGCTCTTCAGGAAAAAAGACCAGGAAAAAAAATGGTCCTTGATCGACAGCCTCAGACCTGGAGTTTCAACATATACCGACAGAAAAATCGAAACCAACATAAATTACCGGTACACCTTGAGCAGTGTCGACAGTGCAGGCCTGACTTCAACCGAAGCTTTTCCTGTTTTAGCCCGGCCGTATGATTCAGGAAAACGCAAAGCTGTCATCAACTTATCTGTTGTTTATGATCAGGAGAAGCAAACAGTGAACCTTCAATGGCAATATTCACCCGAGAAAAAAGAGAGATGGTGGTTTGTCATTTATAAATCGATTAATGGAGGCGAATTCAAAGAATACAAGTCAGTTTCAGGTTCTGAAAATTCGTTTACCGACCTTCATCCGGTTCAGGGAATAACGAACTATGGCGTGGTGCTTATGACCTCGTTCGGGGGAAAATCGGAAATGAGAACACAAGAAATAGAAATTACTTCAGGGAAATAACAAGATAATAATTGGTTGGTGTTTAAATGAAAATCAAACAAAATCAAGCCTTTTAAACTTCAAAAAGTTAACTCATGATGAATTTTCTTCTGTATTTAACAAACAATACAAGCCCGGCAAGGAGGAAAATCACGATAGACCCGGCAAATGAAACTGGTACAACTTCGGTTTCATAACCTTCAACAGTAAAATGCAAACAATAAAAGGGAGCTGAAAGAGTCCGCCAATATGGATATTCCGGAGGACGGTACCGATGCCCGGGATATCCAAATTCGCCACGGGTGCCCCTCCAGAAAAACTGGGAATCGACACTGTTCGAATGAACGCAAAGCCAATAAGTGCCAGGAAGAACAACGACATGATCAGGCAAATCGAGTACAAAACACTCAGAGACTTCATCATATACAACACGATCCACATTTTGAATACTCAATATATCACCCGGCTTACCCCAGTCGTTTTTCATCAATTTTACTGTAAAATCAAGAGTATCCCCAGAATAATCAGCTTCAGCTTTTACAACAAATTTACTGATCGTCCAGATTGAACCTTTTGGAACTGAAAAATCATCGGCACAAATCTGATATCCAGTTGATAATGCAGGTAAATAAGTAGAATTATATCCGCGAAATCCCTCTGCGCCCATAAGAATTTGATCGTGCAAAACAATTTCTGATGCCAAAGCAGGCTGTGACCAACAAATTAGGTTGATCCACATTGTGGCAACAAACCAAAATTGAAGTACCTTTTTCATCATCGAGTTTTTTATATAATCATTGAAAATAGGTTTTATTTCAGGCTTATTACAGAAAAATAA
>CAZSIK010000027.1:0-6214 GCA_964606515.1 uncultured Prolixibacteraceae bacterium | reverse complement strand
TTCTTAAATAACAACACATAGCAAGTAAGACAAAAATACAAGATGTGGTTAATTTAGATAAAATGGATCAATTGAAAATCCTCTGATTTATTCAACCATAAGATTTTATTCTTAACTTTCTGCAAGATTCTAAAAAAGGAAAAAAATGAAATTAGCAGCCACCCTTTTCCCACTATTCTTGCTCGTTGCCTGCACTACCAAAGTAAAAATTGAAGTTGAACCCGGCACTGTAATCGATCAGCTCACTCAGGCCCAATGGATCGACCTCACCCATCCTTTCAACGAAAATACAGTTTACTGGCCTACCAATACGCCTTTCAAGCACGATACCGTTTTCTATGGAATTAACGATCAAGGGTATTTCTACTCTTCGTTTAAATATTCAGCCGAGGAACATGGCGGTACCCATTTCGATGCCCCCATTCACTTTGGCAGTCAAAAAAGCACCATCGAAAAAGTCCCTTTAGCTCAGTTGTACGGACCAGGAGTGGTGGTCGATGTTTCGAAAAAAGCATGGGATAACCCCGATTACCTGATTTCGGTTGATGATTTCATTTCCTGGGAAAAGGAAAATGGCGAGATACCCAAAGGTGCAATTATTCTGGTATATACAGGTCATGGCCGGTTTTACAACGATCGCGAACGTTATCTTGGCACCAAGCGATCCGGAGCTGAAGCTGTGCCCGAACTCCACTTCCCCGGATTAAGCACTGAAGCAGCCACCTGGCTCAGCCAAAACCGTGAAATCAATGCCATTGGATTAGACACCCCCAGCATCGATTACGGACAATCGTCGGATTTTCAAGCCCACAGAATATTGTGTGCACACGACCTGACCATCTACGAAAATGTGGCCAACCTCGACCAATTGCCCGCAAAGGGAAGCTTCATCGTGGCCCTTCCGATGAAAATTGAAGGAGGAAGTGGTTCACCCCTGAGGATAGTGGCCATAATCTTTTAAAAAATGAAATCACTAAATTCTTTCTCTTCTGGCTTTATAAGAAATTCGATAAGAAATATTTTCTTAATATTGAAATGTTTGATCAAAACCCAATTGCATCAAAAAAAAAATTCTACTTTTGTAGCATTATGAGAACAAGAACAATGCATATTAACTCAACCCGAATTTATCTGGTGGTCATTCAACCCGCCGCATAAGCCCATTGCATTGTTCTAAATTTCCTGAAACCTTATTTATTAACCTTCCCACGGTTGTAAAGCCTGCAACGGCTGTTTGCATTAATTTGCTATATATATTGTTGTAATACTTGCAATTAAGGGAAATAAAAATCACAAAATCATGAGAAATTCAATTGACATTTTAGCCGTGGTGCCCGTGGGTACCTCAACAATGAGCGAACAGTTTTATTGTTCCAAACCATGTGTTCCTGAACTTATTTTGAAACGAAAACGAAAACAACGACGATTATGAACCTGAAATACAGCCTCAACAAACTTTATCAAGAGATAAAAGAAGCGCTTAATGGCGAAGAGCGCGATTATACCCAAGAAACGATCAAACGTGCCGTTTTTTTACTATCGGTCCCTATGGTACTTGAAATGTTAATGGAATCGATTTTTGCCCTTGTCGACATCTACTTTGTCAGTAAACTAGGGGCTGATGCCATAGCTACAGTAGGACTTACCGAATCGGTACTCACCATTTTTTACACTATTGGAATTGGCATGGGCTCAGCTGTTACCGCCTTGGTTAGCCGGCGGGTAGGCAAAAAACATTTTAAGAAAGCTTCCGAAAGCGCTTACCAGGCAATCATCACCATAATAGCTTTGTCCTTAGCAGTAGCCATTCCAGGTATCTGCTTCGCTAAAGATATCCTACGGTTTATGAACGCTTCCGAGACCATAGTCAGTGATTTTTCGGTTTACGCGGCCATTTCGTTTGGCAGCAGTACCATAATCATGTTGCTGTTTGTAAACAATGCCATCTTCCGGAGTGCAGGAAATGCCGTACTCTCGATGCGGGTACTATTCATGGCCAATATAATCAATATTATCCTCGATCCGCTGTTGATTTTCGGTTGGGGGCCCATTCCTGCTTTCGGGATAAAAGGTGCCGCCATGGCAACTGCCATTGGGAGAAGCATCGCTGTAGCCTATCAGTTTTATTTATTATTCAAACGAGAAGGCAGGATCAGCTTGCTTGGAATCCGGTATCGTCCCAATTTCAGGATAATAACCAAACTGATGAACCTTTCTGCCGGAGCAGTAAGCCAGCATCTTGTAGCTACCACAAGCTGGATCGTACTGATGCGTTTGGTTGCAGTGTATGGCAGCCAGGTGTTGGCTGGATATACAGTATCCTTAAGAATCATTATGTTTGCCTTGCTCCCGGCCTGGGGCATCTCAAATGCCGCATCAACCCTGGTAGGACAAAACCTGGGTGCCAACAATCCCGAACGGGCAGAAAAATCGGCATGGATTGCCAGCAAAGTAAACATGGGCGTTATGGGCATCATCACCATTTTGCTGGTGAGCTGGCCTGGTTTGTTCCTTGGCTTCCTTAGCCAGGAAGCCGGAATCATTGAAATGGGTTCAATAAGTCTTAGGATTGTCAGCCTGGGATTAATTATTTATGGCTTGGGAATGGTCATGGTCAATGCCCTTAATGGGGCTGGCGATACACAAACCCCTTTCCGTGTAAACCTGATGGCATTCTGGTTCATTGAAATCCCTCTTGCATGGCTTCTCAGCGCGATAATTGGCTGGCAACAGCAAGGAGTATTCTGGGCCATTTTCATTGCCGAATCGGTTATGACCCTTACCGTTTTGTATTATTTCCAACGTGGCCGTTGGAAACTGAAGGTAGTATAATTGTTAATCAATCAATTTTCTATAATTCATTTTTAAAGACTTCAGCAAAGGTTCGTGTCGTCCCAAACGCGCCATGAACCCGCTGAAGTCTTTCTTTTCAATTTGAAATATTTTTCCAACCTGCTTTCGACAGGTTATTGTAGATTAACCAGGCCGCTATGAAAGCCAGGAGAAAAAAGAGGGCACCAGTCAGGTGATCGCCAAAAATGATCTTACCTGTACCGAAAAGTGAAAGCATCACCAAAACACATCCCAGTATCCAGTTCATAAAAAGTCTTTTGAATCCAGTGTCGCCCTGTACCTCGGGCAAGTCGCGGGCTACTTTGGCCCATCCGGTGCCACCGGGGTGCACCTTTCGGTAAAACGAGAGCAAGGTTTCGTGGCGGGTAGGGCGGGTCAGGAAAGTAACCAGCAACCAAACCACGGTCGACCAGAGCACTATCAGGATCAAGCTGGTTTCGAAGTCGAATTTGTATTTTAGTTTCAGCAACGGGTAAATAAAATAAGGAGCCACCATGGCTGAAAGTTCGCTCCAGGCATTAATCCTCCACCAGTACCAACGCAGTACCAATACCAGTCCGATGCCCCCACTGCAAGCCAGGATGAATTTCCATGCATCGCTTATGCGTTCAAATTGAGTGGTAATGATTAGCGAAAAAATCATCAAAAGAAAAGTAGTGAACCTTGAAACTGCCACATAATATTTTTCCGATCCTTTTTTTCTGATAAAAGGACGAAACAAGTCGTTCACGATGTACGAAGTGCCCCAAACCGTCTGCGAAGCGATGGTCGACATATAGGCCGCCAAAAAGGCCGCCAAAAGCAAACCAAGCAGTCCGGCAGGCATCAGGTCACGGATCATCATCACGTAGGTAGCCCCTTTGTCAGCTTCTCCCGGGTAAAGGATCAGGGCACATAGAGCCACCAGTATCCAGGGCCAAGGCCTTACTGCATAATGGGCAACCTGAAACCACAAGGTGGCCAGTAAAGAATGTTTCTCATCTTTTGCCGACATCATCCTTTGGGCAACATAACCCCCGCCACCGGGCTCGGCACCCGGGTACCAACTGGCCCACCATTGTACCCCAAGGTAGGCAACAAAAGCGACCACGCTCATTTTCAACATCCCTGAAACCGGATTGCCTTCAGATGTTTCTCCTAACGAGGGTAAAAAATCGAATACCCAGGGAACCGCCGAAAGTTGTTCCTTCATCTGAGCGATGCCCCCCACTTTATCCACTGCAAAAATTGCCAACAGAATGCTTCCCCCCATGGCCATGATGAACTGGAAGGTGTCGGTGATCGAAACCCCCATCAATCCCGAGAGTGAAGAATAAATCGCCACGAAACCCATCATGAATCCCACCATGACCAGATGAGCACTAAAAGACAATCCCAAAAAATGGAATTCGCTTTGCCCAAACATGATAAGATCGGGGAACATGACCTTCAGGATTTTCACCATAGCCAGGTTCACCCAGGCCATGACGACGGCATTCATAAATATTCCTATGTAAACGGCCCTGAATCCCCTTAGGAATCTGGCTTCAGGGCCTGAATAGCGGATCGATACAAATTCAGCATCAGTCATGATATTGGCCCTGCGCCAAAGCCGGGCAAAAAAGAATACGGTAAGCATGCCCCCCAATAACATATTCCACCAAAGCCAGTTCCCGGCGATGCCGCTTTGGGCTACCAATTCCGTAACAGCCAAAGGGGTATCGGCGGCAAAGGTGGTAGCCACCATGCTGGTTCCGGCAATGTACCAAGGCAATTTCCTACCGCTGAGAAAAAAATCGCCTGTACTCTTTCCAGCCTTTTTCGACAGAATAATGCCAATACCCAGGCTAACCAATAAATAAACAATTATGATGGCCCAATCGATTGTGTTAAGGTGCATGGTTCAAGGTTTAGCGGTTTTTTATTGGTTTCTTTTTATAGATTCATCGGTTTTTTAAGTTGCTTAAATATTCCCCAGGAGTGAAAACAGGAATTTTTGATTCTTTGAATCCTTTAACATTTCTGGTAATTAATAGATTGCAGTCAGATTCTAAAGCACAATGGTATTGTAATGAATCTTCAAAATCATGGAACTGCGAGGCCAATCCTTTGTCTAACACGATATCGGTTAAATCAGCGGTTTTTGCAATTACTTTATATTTCCTGATTTTTTCTTTTACAGCTTCTTTATTTTCAAATCGTGTTAGCAGATAATAAACTATTGAATAAGTTAATGCAGAAACGAAAATCCTGATTTGTCCTTTATCGGCAAGACTTGCAATTTTAGCTGCCGGTTCATAGAATGGTTCACGTTCACCCAATAAATCTACAACGACATTGGTATCAAGAAAAACTTTGTCCTTCATTTATATTTCTCTGCTAAATGGTCGTGATAACTTTCTTTAAAGTTCAAATCAGCAGGAATTTTTACGCCTGTTTTTAAGCTTTTAACAAAGGGAGTAATCTCAATATCGCACTCAGGTTGATCCTGATCTTTAGTTATTAACGTTCTAAGATAAGACTCTACCATACCCGACAAACTTCTTTTTTGTGACGAAGCATATTCCTTTGCCCTTTCAATCACATAATTATCAAGCTTTAAAGTCAATTTTGTATTCATAATTCAAAATGAAATTGTACGTACAAACATATAATATCTATCCGTATATGGCAATTGTTTAATCAAGGGATAAGAAAAAAGTTACGCTCTCCCCGGTTTCAGAATCAGGGGCTATCCACAACTTAAATTCCCCGGGTTCAGCCACATATTCTTTTCCATTGAAAAATTTCAGATCATCTGATTTGAGGGTAAAGGAAACCTCTTTCGATTCACCCGGGGCCAGTTCTACCTTAGTAAATCCTTTCAGTTCTTTTATGGGCCTGGTGAGGCTTCCGACCAAATCGCGTACGTACAGTTGAACCACCTCGCTGGCCGATACTTTTCCGGTATTGCTAATGGTACAACTCGCTGTTATTTCCCCGTTAAGGGTCATTTTATCCAATGAAAGTTGAATGTCACTATAATTAAATGTAGTGTAACTCAATCCGTAACCAAAAGGATATAATGGGGTAATCCCATAATCGAGGTGGGAAGAGCGGAATCCCAACGAAAGCTGTTTCGAATTGCGCGGGATATCGTCGATCAGTTTCAGGTTATTGGGATCGGCAGGGCGGCCGGTATTCTTTCGGTGATAATAGAAGGGGATCTGCCCTGCTCCTTTAACCATGGTGACCGGTAATTTTCCAGATGGGGAAAAATCGCCAAAAACTAAATCGCATAAAGCCGCACCGGCCATGGTACCCGGATGCCATGCATACAAAACCGCAGCAGCATGGGCAATATCGGCACCAATTCCAAGCGGACGACCGGCCATAACCACCA
>CAZSIK010000026.1:18622-25086 GCA_964606515.1 uncultured Prolixibacteraceae bacterium | reverse complement strand
TTATTTCCAGTTCGGACGCTACCTGATCGTTTCCGGCGGACGCGAGGACAGTGCCGCGCTCAACCTGCAAGGCATATGGAACGCGGAATTCATGCCTATGTGGGACAGTAAGTACACCATCAACATCAACATTCAGATGAATTACTGGCCAGCCGAAATAAGCAACCTTTCGGAATGCCACCTGCCATTCATTGACTTAATCGACAGTCTCAGAACCCACGGACGTGAAACTGCCCGCAACATGTACAAAAGTCGCGGATTTTGTGCTCATTTCACCACCGATGCCTGGTACTGGACCACTGCCGTGGGCAAAGCCGAATGGGGCATGTGGCCCATGGGAGCCGCCTGGGGTTGCCAGCACATTTGGGAGCATTATTTATTCACGGGAGACCTCGAATTCTTAAAGACCAAATACCCAATACTGAAAGAAGCAGCACACTTTTTCACCGATTATCTAACCAAAGATCCCAAAACAGGATATTTGGTTACGGGCCCATCGAGCTCACCTGAAAATAAATTCCGTACTCCAGACGGTAAAATCTCGAACATCACCATGGGCCCGACCATGGACATGACCATAACCCGCGAATTATTGAACAACACCATTACAGCTGCAAAAATTCTGGATACGGATGCTGATTTTTCTGCCATACTTGAAAAAACAGTAAAGCAGCTAAGCCCTCTGCGCATAGGCACCGATGGCCGCATCATGGAGTGGACCCGGGAGTTTGAAGAACCAGAACCCGGGCACCGACATATTTCACACCTTTATGGCTTATACCCGGGAAATGAAATCAGCCTGGCAAAAACGCCTGAATATGCACAAGCGGCCAAGAAAACAATCGACTACCGCTTGTCGCACGGGGGTGGGCACACCGGTTGGAGCCGCGCCTGGATCATCAACTTTTTTGCCCGGCTCGAGGATGGAGAAAAAGCTCATGAGAATTTGCTGGCCTTGCTCAGCAAATCGACCCTACCCAATCTTTTCGATACTCACCCACCTTTTCAGATTGACGGTAATTTTGGGGCAACAGCCGGAATAGCGGAGATGCTGCTGCAAAGTCATGCAGGCGAAATCAGCTTATTACCTGCCCTACCCCACGCCTGGGACCAGGGCAAAGTTACAGGATTAAAAGCCCGTGGTAACTTTGAGGTCGACATTGAGTGGAAGGAAGGCCAGTTGGTATCTGTAAAAATCAAATCGATAAACGGCAATCCTCTACGAATTAAATATGGCAACAGCATAAAAAACCTTCAAATCAGGAAGGGAGAGACAATTAAATTGAACAGAATGCTGGAGCAGGTTGGATAGTCCCTGTTTTACAGCTCTTGAATTCGTTAATTATTTGACCAAAAACTCCATGGCTTCAATCTTATTATCAAACATCATCAGTTTGTTTTTAACCACCATGTTGTAGGTGGTAAGAAGCACCTTTTTCATGCCTGTAATTCCGATTGAAGCAGTTTTTGGAGTCCGTTTATCAAAAAGTTCAGTTCCATATTTACGGGCAAGGTTCATAAATTCGTTGCTCATGACACCTCCTGTAAAATCATTCAATACCAAAAAATGTTCATCCGATTTAAGATATTCCTCCCGGGCAAGGTTCAGGACCTGAATGGTTTCATCCTGTGTTTTGCATTGAGAATAATCGCAAAACATGATTTTTTTTCCTTTGAAATGAAGATATGAAATAGCCATAATGTTTGAGTTATAAATCAATATAGATTGAGCAACAAATTAATTTCAAGAGTTTTTTATCTGCAAACAAACCTGATTATTTTTGTGTTAAGTCCTAATTATGGGTATATGTTTCTCCCATTTGGCCATTTTACAAGCTGATTTGAATATCCTGGTTTAGGGTTTTAATAACCCTATCAGTGAATTTCTTTAGTTCTTGATACTTTTCTGGCTCATATAAAAACTTTTTTAACCGGTACTCTGCCTTTACCAAAACCCGGTTTCCTTCAACCAGGGTCGTATATTGTAAAAAGAAGTTTTCGTTGTTAACCAAAACATTTTCAGGCATTTTTATAATCTTCATATTTTCAGCTATTTCAAAAATAGTTTCATAAGAATATTTTCGTTGATAAACCAAATCGACCGGATAATTTCGTTCTTTTTTATTGAAAGGATTGGTATGGATAGGAACCTTTAAAAAAGGCTGAAGTGAAATCACCTTTTCTATCCGGTTGGGAAGGAAGATCCCTGAAACCGTATAATTGAATGTTTGGACCGAATCGGAGGCTTTAACCCTCGATTTTATGATCTTATCGAATGATGAGCCAAGCATTTCTTGCAGATAGCCATCGGGATTTTCTTGATGCTTAATTTTTTGACGGATACAATCGTAACCCATAGCCATATAAGTATAGGTACAATCGACCGAGTCGGACAAAGTGCTCAGTTTAAAATTGAACTTGTTGGCTTCCAAGGAATTTTCTTGAGGAGATAAGATTACCCATTGCTCTTCTCCTTTTCTGACAATAAGGCCTTTATCGTTTAAACACCTTTCGGGCAACTGATTAAACTGGGTTTGTTGTTCGGTTGCATCCGAAAGATACACTTTCCCATCAATTTCAGAGGCAACCACCACATAATTAAAAAAGTGTGCAAACGGGTAATCGCTATAAATTTTCCCGTGATCGCGTGTACTGATAATGACCGGATCGGCCTGTATTCCGGCTTCACGCAACAAAGCAACCAGAAAAAGATTGATGTTTGCCACGTTGCCCGATTTTTTCTTCATAAAGCTTCTTGGGCTTTCTTCTATATACTGGCTCTTCCTACCATTCCAAACATAATTCCATTTTACATGTTGCACTAGCTTTTCAAGAACCTCAAGCTGTTTGGCCTCTTGCAAAGGAACCTGAGCCAAAACATTCTTTGACTCACCTTTACACGCTTTTATATACTTTCCAAAGCCCTGGTTTTTGTTCATTGCAGAAATTAAAGCTGGCCAAGTGGTCATTACCTTTTCCTTTGAGCCATCGAGACGGTTAATCTGGTCAAGTTGAAAATCGATTTTCAGTTTATAATCGGAAGGGGCCGAAATAAAATCGACATCACGAAAAGCGGCCACATCGTTCATGGCAAAACGATACACCATATCACGGTATTTTACTCCCATGAAACTCCGTTCATTTCCTTTTGCTTCATTAGCTTCGAATTCATCAAACTTCTTTAATCCAATTGCAAGAAAGATGTAGCTATAAAAAGGTATCATCCTGGTGGTATATTCACTGTATATCACTGGAATTTCGTGTTGAAATTCCCAATCCTGGATATTGAACAGAAAAGGAGACGTTATGGTGTAACTAAAATCGAACACCGATCCCACTTTTACTCCTGGGATTGCCATTTTTTTCTGCACCCAGTTTTTATTGATAATTTCTTCGAACATCTCCTTTTTATTGCCATGAGTTTGGTTAATCATCGCATTTTCGGAATGGTAGGTAACCGAGTTAAAATCATTCAATAATTCCATATCAGTACCGTTGGTGTATAAGGGAATTTTAACCTCGGCATATTGTAAGCCAGCGGCTGAAAGCACCTTGATCCTGCACCGTCGTTTAAATTGGAGGACAAATCCACCTTCATCCGAATCGATGAAAGAAGTTTCACCGATATCGTAAACAATAAGCGCTTCAGCATCAGGATCTTTTTCATAACGTTCCATTGCAAAAACATCATCCCGATCCTTACTGTTTTTCTGGGAGAATAAGATCAGAACGTTGAAGGATAGCACTAATAAAACACATAGTTTCTTCATAATAAACGGTTTATGGGTTTTTAGCAATTAAGACTGTGGATCCCGAACAGGAAAGCAATTCCTGATAAAAACCATAAAAACCGGAATATAGGTCAACAGAAACCGATTGTATGGGTATTTTGATGGTACGGGTCACAAGCAAGGTTGAATCATCGATTTTTTTACGATGAATTGAATACTGACCAAAAGGAGAACTTTTTTCAATTTGGATTGAATCGTTCAAGGCATATGAAAAGGCATTGAAATGATAAACCAATGTATCGGAGATTGAAATGGGGTACGGCAGATGCAAAGAATAAACCCGTTCGGCAGGTTTCTCGAATTGCGGCAGGTACATTGGGGGATGGTGCACCTTAAAATAATGAGCGATGGATTGAATGGGCGATTCAACTTCAAGAGAGGCATGCAAAACCACGCTGGTCGAATCGCGATGCGGAAAGTTTATTTCCCATTTATTCAAAGTTTTCTGTTTGAAAGGAAAGAATCCTTCAACCCCATCTTCCCTTTCTTTTACCGAAGCTTCAGTGTTCAATTGTTTTAAGTAGTTGGCCCATTTGCCTTTGAACCGAAAACTTGTGTTGAGAATTTGTTTATGTTGATCTGATAAATCGAATTGATAATATAAAAAACTTTCGACCTGTTCGCTGGTTAGAGCCGGAATTTTAACTAATCGGCTTGCATTGGGAGCCACCAAAAGGCCATACCGGTTGTGGGTCGATTCGCTCAAAGCCCCCAAGGGGCTAGTATTCGAAGTACATTCTAGCCACATGGTGTCGCGCTCTACCGGAACAGCAAGCATTACATGATTAAAAGCCTGTTCAGGAAAATCGGGATAAACAGCACTTGCATTTTCACCGGAATTGACATCCACGAGAAAAGAACCAACACCTTTATACGCAAGCATGGCCTTCATGTAGTTCGACAGGGCTTTGCAATCGCCATATCGTCTGGCAGCCACATAGGAAGCAGGATAAGGCACCATCCCACCAAATTTGATATCAACCTGCAGATATCGGCAATTATCTTGCAAATAATGATATAAAATCCTGATTATTTCAAGGTTATCGGTAATCCCCTTGGTCAGTTGGTCGATTTTACTTTTTTCAAAATCGGGCAAATCATCTAACTCACGGCCAATTTCAACCTGCCAGTTTCCAAAATGTTTCCACGATTCAAAACTTCCCGGAAGATCATAAGTAAATTGAATCGGAACAATCGAAACACTTGCACTTAGTTCATCATAAGGAGGCATAAACCGGTTAAAGGCTTTTGGCACTTTATAATCAGCAATCCAAACGAGGGTTTCATTATTATTATCATCCTGAATGCAAATAGGCTTTTCTACCCTCAGGTCCTTATGCCTGAACCGATATCCTTTGGGATAAGTAAACGAAAGGCTGGCTTGTTGGGTTGAAAGTTCAGACTCCCAAACCGGGTTCCATTCGATAATGCCCAAATAGTTAGAATACTCGTATTCGTAGGTTAAATCGATAAAATATGGATATTGCCGATGAATTAATGAAAACTGTTTGATTTTATGGTCGCTGTAAAATGCTTCCGATGTAAAATCGGAGCTTGTGATAATCTCCTTTTTCGATAAATTTCGGATGAGGGTCCCATCCAATCCCTTAATCATTGCTGAAAGCAACTTTAAGCGAAAATTTTTTGAATAGGGGATGGAAAACTTGCAATGCTTATCATCTGAAAGTGAATTAACCTGAATAATGAGATGCGTTTTTTTTGAAAATTTTTCACCATCAAAAACCACGGTGGTTTCCTTTAACACAACCGATGCTGCGGAAACATCGATATTTTGGCCCATAATCCAAAGCATCGGATAGAGGAGGAAAAAACCAATGCAGAATAATTTTTTCATGAAGTAATAAAACAATTATCGTTACTAAAATACCTAATTTATAGAAATCACAAAAAATTATTCATTTTTTTTCATATGTTTGATATCGTTCTCTTTTCTGATTTTTTGAAAATTGTTAAGTAATTGGAACACAAAAAGAAAAAGATAACAATCATCAATAATAAGAATATGAAAAAAATAGGGCTGACTCTGTTAATCATTCAGGCATTTTCGATTGCAGGATGGACCTTCACTTTTAATAACAATAAAGATATTTCTGTTTTGGTCAGCAAAAAAGAAAATCAATTGGTTTACACTGCATTGGAACTATTGGCCAGCGATTATGAAGGGGTTTTTGGTGGAAAAGTACAAAACAGCAAAACAAAAGGCAACCTATGTGTTGGAACCATCGGGTTGGGTTCTAAGGCTGAATCGATGATTTCTGCTAAAGAAGTTCGTGAATTATCGAAACACCGTGAGGGATTCCTGATTTCGGTTAAAGGTAAAAAACTGATTATTCTGGGCAGCGACAAAAGGGGTACCGCCTATGGTATCCTTGAAATTTCGAGAATGATTGGAGTGTCACCCTGGGTGTGGTGGGCCGATTCGCCGATTGAAAAGAAAAAAAGTCTGGAGCTGCCCGATGGTTATAAATCCCTTCAGTACCCTTCGGTAGCTCGTCGGGGCATTTTTATCAACGACGAAGATTGGGGATTGACCCCCTGGAGCTATTTGACTTACGAACCTTCGGATGTTAAAGGGCAGATTGGCCCTAAAACCCATGCCCGAATTTTTGAACTGCTCCTGCGCTTACGTGCCAACACCTTCTGGCCGGCCAT
>CAZSIK010000026.1:6838-18612 GCA_964606515.1 uncultured Prolixibacteraceae bacterium | reverse complement strand
TACATGACGCCAGGCAACCGCGAAGTTGCTGATAAATATGGGATTTATGTAGGTACTTCACATTGCGAGCCCATGGTACGCAACACCAATGCCGAATGGAAACATGCCGGAACAGGTGAGTATAATTATATTACCAATCGCGATAACGTGCTCAAATTCTGGGAAGAACGTGTTAATGAATTGGCCGGTTCCGACAACATTTACACACTGGGCATTCGCGGGGTACACGACAGCAAGATGCTCGGAGCAAATACCCTTCAGGAGCAGAAAGAGGCGTTGGATAAGATATTGAAGGATCAGCGCGACATGATTTCCCGCATCGTAAATCCCGACGTGGAAAAGGTTTCACAAGTGTTTATTCCGTATAAAGAAGTGCTCGATGTTTATAAAATGGGGCTGCAGGTACCTGATGACGTGACCCTGATGTGGACCGACGACAACTATGGCTACATCCGTCATTACCCCAACAGCACCGAACGTGCC
This sequence comes from uncultured Prolixibacteraceae bacterium, assembly GCA_964606515.1. Lineage (GTDB taxonomy): Bacteria > Bacteroidota > Bacteroidia > Bacteroidales > Prolixibacteraceae > CAZSIK01. The sequence continues at coordinate 18,129 of CAZSIK010000026.1, read as the reverse complement.
CGCAAAGGCGGCAACGGCATATACAACCATGTTTCGTACTGGGGCCGCCCCCACGATTATCTTTGGCTTTCGACCAACCACCCTGCATTGGTACACTACCAGATGAAAATGGCTTACGACAAAGGGGCCCGCGAAATGTGGATCCTGAACGTAGGCGACATCAAACCTGCCGAATACCTCATCGAACTGGTTATGGATATGGCCTGGGATATCGACTCGATCGAAGGCAACCGGCAAGGCCTCGACCTTCATTTAAGAAAATGGCTGGCACGCGAGTTTGGCGAGTCGGATGTCGATGAATTATTGCACGTTATGACTGAATACTATCGTTTAGCCTACATTCGTAAACCCGAGTTTATGGGCAACACCCGTACCGAAGAAAAAGACCCAAAATACAAAGCCGTATCCGACCTACCCTGGAGCGAAACCTATATCACCACCCGGATTGCCGAATACGAAGCCATTTCGGAAAAAGTAAAAAACATTGCTTCAAAAATTCCGGCAGAAAAGCGCTACTCATGGTTTCAACTGGTTGAATACCCAGTACGTGGCGCTACCGAGATGAACCGCAAACACCTTTATGGTCAATTGGCCCGACAGGGTAAAGCCGAATGGCAATTAAGCGATGCAGCCTACGATACCATAGCCGCGTTAACAGAAAGGTACAACAGCTTGAATAATGGCAAGTGGAACCGCATTATGGATTTCAGGCCCAGGCGGCTTGCTGTTTTCGAGCGTGCACCCCGAACCGTTTCTGAACCCATCTTGATGCAGGATGTTTTACCAATGGCCCTGTTTAATGGGAACGAATACACGAGATTCTATGGAGAAAAACCTGTTGAACTGGGTTTGGGCTATCATCGTGGGGCCATTGCCCTGGAGAAAAACAGCAGCGTAATCTATGTCGTTCCTTCCCTTTTTGCCGATTCGATAACAATTGAGGTGGCTTTGCTTCCCAACCATCCGGTAGATGGTGATAATTTGCGCTATGCAATTACAGTAAACAGCGAAGTTCCTCTGCTTGCCGATTATCGAACGGAAGGCCGAAGCGAAGAATGGAAACTGAATGTGTTGCGAAACCAGGCCATAAGGAAAACACAACATGAACTAACATCAAAAGGAAATTGTCGAATCACGCTCATTGCGATCGATGAAGGAGTGGTGATTGACCAGATCAAGATATTCGCAAATCAATAGTATCGATACATGATTAAAAGATGTGGTAGATTTCTCTGATTCCGTTCATGATGTTGTCGAAATCGATTTTCAGGTCAATCAGGTTTCCTGTACTCACGTCGAAAACCCAGGCATGTACTGTTATCCGCCCTTCTTTATATTTTATGTGTTCAATATTTCCGATGCTCTTCAATATCAGAAAGATACATTTCTGTTTTTATTAACAGAATGATCCTGATTATACAAATTGTTATATATAAAATGATAACCTTTAAACAATTTCTGATTGATCTATTTTATAATAGTTTGCCATATTTGTGCTTAAACAAGAAAATATCGAAATGATAAAACCATTGTGCAGTTTCTTATTCACGCTTATCCTTTTCATTTCGTCTTGTTCAATCAAACAGGATGAAAATTTGCCTGCAGTGCACATTGAAAACGGCACCTTCTACCAGGACGACGATGCCATAGCCGTGAAATCAGGCAACAATCGGAACGCTTGGAGGCTTGCCACCCCTTCGAAGAACATTGTGATCCGCAACTGCCTGGTTGAAAACGGACATCAGCGACCAGCCATTGGCAGTGAGCTGTCGGGAGGCATCAAAAACATCAACCTGCACGGCTGTCGGGTAGATGAAGGAGCAAAAATGATCCACCAAGCTTTTATCACAACAAACGAACGAAATAAATTTCTTAAATAATGAGACTTGCTACTTTAATACTCTTCTTGCTTGTAAGCATTCCCGGTGCTTTTTGCCAGTCAACTTTGCCCGGTGCAACCTTCGTTGACAATACCCTACAACGAGACCAGCTTTCACGCTTTTATATTACCCCTCAACGTGTGGTTTGGGTTTCGTCCGATTCACTGGTAAGCAATGCCCAGGTTTTGCTGAACGAAGGTACCAGCCAGGCTTATTTCGGGAAACAATCCCTTTGCCGTATTGAAAACAGGGGTAGCGAACGTTCTGGCATCGTTCTCGATTTTGGGAAGGAAATCCACGGCGGAATACAAATTACAACTTCTCAGGGAAATAATGTATATCGAAAGGTAAGGCTACGCTTCGGGGAATCGGTAAGTGAAGCTTGTGGCGATCTTCATACCGGAAGCTCGGGTTATGGTGGCGGACTTACCACCAACCACCACTCCATGCGCGATTTTGAGCTCGCTCTTCCCGGATACGGCACTATCGAAGTAGGCAACACGGGCTTTCGTTTCTTGCGCATCGACCTGCTCGATCCCAATGCATTTCTTTTGTTGAAAGAAGTTAGGGCTGTCGCTGTTCTGCGCGACATCCCTTACCTGGGTTCTTTTAAATGCGACGACGAACGCCTGAATCAAATCTGGAAAACCGGGGCGTACACTGTTCACCTGAACATGCAGGACTACCTTTGGGACGGCATTAAACGCGACCGCATGGTTTGGGCCGGCGATATGCACCCCAGCCTGATGACCATCAGCTCAGTGTTTGGATACAATGAAGTGGTGCCCAAAACACTCGACTTTTTGCGCGAACATACCCCGCTACCCAATTACATGAATGGCATATCCTCCTATTCAATGTGGTGGATCATTATGCATTACGATTGGTACCTGTACCAGGGGCGATTGGATTATCTTCAGGAACAAAAAAATTACCTGCTTTCGTTGCTCCAATTATTCACCCAATATGTCGATGAAAATGGAAAGGAGCAACTTCACGGTGCAGGAATGCGCTTTATTGATTGGCCCAGCAATGGGAACGAAATTGCCGTTCATGCCGGCTTGCAAGCCCTGTTATCAATGGTTTTTGATCGGGGAGCCCGTTTGTGTGAATACCTTGACGAACCACAAAAAGCTGCCTCTTTTCAAAAAATAGCCGACAAGATGAAACGATATAAACCCGAAACCGGGCCATCGAAACAAGCGGCCTCCCTACTCGCTCTGTCGGGCATTATGGATGCAAAACAAGCTGATGCTGAAATCATTTCAGTTGAAGGAACAAAAAACTTCTCGGCCTTTTATGGGTATTACATGCTTCAGGCCCAAGCTTTGGCCGGGAATTACGAGGGAGCACTCAATAACATCAGCCGCTTCTGGGGTGGCATGATTGATTTGGGTGCTACTACTTTTTGGGAAGAATTCGACATCGACGAGGCTAAAAACGCAGCTCCGATCTGCGATATGGTACCAGAAGGAAAACTCGATTACCACCGTCAAACTGGCAAGGAATGCTACATTGGCTTACGCCGTAGCCTTTGCCACAGCTGGGCGTCGGGGCCAACGCCGTGGCTGAGCGAACATGTACTGGGCATCAGGGTCCTTGAACCCGGCTGCAAAAAAATCCGCATTGCACCTAATCTTGGCAATTTGAATTGGGTTGAAGGTACTTTCCCCACCCCATTCGGCTTAATCAAACTACGCCATGAGAAACAAGCTGATGGAAAAGTCCAATCAAAAGTGGAAGTGCCAAAAGAAATTACTGTAGTGAAATTGTAAACTGTCAAAAAACCAACATTCTTCCATACTTACATGTTTTTTTGCTTATAACCAATTCCGTTTCCAGTTTAAAAATGAAATGATTCATAAACAGATACCCATATTGATGAAAAAAAGAACTGTTTTATTGCTTGCCGGCCTTCTGTTCGTAATCCTGCAGATTCAGGCCAACACCCCGCAACTTCGACAAAACCAACTTTTCAACTTCGCTTGGAAATTTCATCATGGTGAAGTACAAGATGCCCATTTGCCTGGCTTCGACGACAGCAATTGGCGTGTACTCGATCTTCCCCACGATTTCCAGTTTGAACAACCCTGGGATGAGTCAGCCGGGGGAGCGCGTGGTTTTAAAGCCATGGGAGAAGGTTGGTACCGTAAATCGTTTAAAGCCGATACAACCTGGAAAGACCAGCAAGTGCTGCTCGATTTCGAAGGCATCATGCTCTTTGGCGATGTTTGGCTCAACGGCAATAAAATTGGCAGTACCGAATACGGCTATGTGGGTTTCGATATCGACATCAGCAAGCACCTGAACTACGAGACCGAAAATGTGCTGGCGGTTCGCGCATCCACCGGAAGCAAGGGTGGATCACGCTGGTACACGGGCGGAGGCCTTTTTCGAGATGTACATCTACAGGTGAAGAACAAAATATCCATATCCCGGCATGGAATTTACATCACCACACCATCGATTACAAAGAGTACGGCCTCGGTGAACATCCAGGTTGATGTTGATGGCTTTCGTTACAAACTCGATGATCTGATCATCAAGGCAATAATACTCGATCCAAAAGGGAATCCGGTGGCCGAAACCTCAACACTGGCCCCTAAACGGAACAAACTTGAAGTGATTGAGGTGCCTTTGCCTATGACCGAGATTCTCGACCCCTTGTTTTGGTCGTGCGAAGCGCCCCACCTGTATACTGCCGATGTTACGCTGACCCTCAATGGACAAGTGGTCGACCAACTTTGCGAGAGATTTGGGATTCGGACCATCGAGTATTCCAAAGAATTCGGTTTCAAACTGAATGGAGAAAAAGTGTTTCTCAAAGGCATTTCCAACCACCACGATCTGGGCGTAGTGGGAGCTGCCGCCTATGAAGCGGCCATTGCACGGCAAATGGATGTGCTCAAAAAATTTGGACACAACCATATCCGTACCTCGCACAATCCCTATTCCGAATCGTTTTTACACCTGGCCGACGAAAAAGGAATCCTGATCGTCGATGAGCTGTACGACAAATGGAGCAACAAGAGCTACTGGGGCGGGCGCGAAGACTGGACCGATCTGTGGCCATATCACCTAATGGAATGGATCAGGCGCGACCGCAACCATCCATCGGTCATCATGTGGTCGTTGGGCAACGAGCTGCAAATGCGCGAAGACCTGTCCGGATACCCTACGGGCGACTGGGGCATCACTACCTACCGCATGATGGATTTTCTTTTGAAACGCTACGATGCCACCCGGCCCACCACCGTGGCCATGTTTCCTGCCAGGGCTGGTGCCATTGGCAAGAACGACGAAGAATTCAATACGAAGATTTTCCCACCCGAGCTGGCCACTGTTACCGAAATAGCCAGCTTCAACTACCGCTGGTTCAATTATCAGGACTACCTGAAGCATTCGCCTGATATGATTATCTACCAAAGTGAAGCCACCACCAACGAATTGCTGGCTCCTTATTGGGGCATGGACCACGATAAAATGATAGGTCTGGCATACTGGGGTGCCATCGAGTATTGGGGAGAATCGCACGGCTGGCCTCGAAAAGGATGGGCATTCTCGTTTTTCAATCATGCTTTGGAGCCCTTCCCTCATGCCTATTTAATAAAAAGCGCCTTCATGGATGAACCCCTCGTTCACATAGGCGTTGTAGAAGGGGAAAAGGAGAATCTGGAATGGAACGATGTTACGGTGGGGCACATTCAGCTTTCATCGGATTGGAACCGTACACAAAACAGCAAAGTATCGCTATTTACTTTTACCAATGCCGAAGAGGTTGAATTGCTTATTAACGGCAAATCGATTGGAATTCAAAAAAATGACACTACTGATGTAACCCGTCGCAACATGGTTTACTGGCAGAATGTACCTTATGGTAAAGGTGGAAATGTGTTGGCGATAGCTCGAACCAAGGGCAAAGAAGTGGCCCGTCACCAGTTGGTCACCACCGGGAAAACAGTGGCTTTAAAGCTCGAAATGGAAAATACCCACTGGAAAGCCAACGGCATGGATTTGCAATATGTGAAAGTATATGCCATCGATAGCAAAGGACGCGTAGTACCTGATGCACAGGGCGAAGTAGTTTTTAAAGTAACAGGAGATGCCAGATTGTTGGCCGTCGATAATGGCGACCACACCAGCAATCAGATCTTTGCAGGAGAAAATCGGATCAAACTGAATAAAGGTTTTGCCATGGCCATACTCAGGGCTGGCCTGATTACTGGTGAAGTTAATTTAACAGTGACGGCAGATGAGAAATTGAAAGCAAAAAAAACATTTATTCTTCAATAAACAATTAAGGAAATGGAATACAGAAAAATAGGAAACAGCGAACTTGAACTTTCAGTAGTTACTTTTGGCGCCTGGGCAGCAGGTGGCTGGATGTGGGGCGGAACCGAACAGAACGACTCGGTAAATGCAATCAGGGCCGCCATCGACATGGGGGTAACTTCGATCGATACAGCCCCGGTATACGGCCAAGGATTGAGTGAGCAGATTGTGGGCGAGGCCATTCAGGGCATCCCCCGCGATAAGGTTCAAATCCTGACCAAATTTGGTTTAAGCTGGAACTCCGACCAGGGTTCTTTTTACTTTGACAGTGTGAGCAACGAAGGTAAAGCGCTGAAAATCTACAGGAATGCACGCAAAGATATTATCGTACGCGAGTGCGAAACCAGCCTGCGCCTGCTTAAAACCGATTACATCGACCTGTACCAGATTCATTGGGACGACCCCACCACTCCGATAAGCGAAAGCATGGAAGCAGTACAACAGCTTATCAGGCAAGGGAAAGTCCGCTACGCAGGTGTTTGTAATTATTCAGCCAGCCAGATGGCCGAAGCCGAAAAGGCAGTGGAGTTGGTCTCGAACCAGGTACCCTATAGCATGGTACGCCGTGAAATCGAAAACGAGCTTGGACCCTATTGCATCGCTAAGGGCAAATCGATATTGGCTTACAGTCCCTTGCAGCGTGGTTTGCTCACGGGCAAAATCACCCCAGAAACCAAATTTCCGGAGACCGACACCCGGGGCAATCAGCTGTTTTACAAACCCGAAAACATCAGGATCATCAATCGCTTTCTCGAGGAGCTTCGTCCTTTGGCCGAGTCGAAAGCAGCCACCATAGGTCAACTGGTTATCCGCTGGACTATTGAACAACCCGGTATTACCATTGCCTTAGTTGGGGCGAGGAATGTTACCCAGGCGCTTCAAAACGCGGGGGCAGCTGAGGTTGAACTAACTGGTGAAGAATTGAAATTTATAACAAATGAATTGGATCAGCTTAGATTAATTGTTAAAACAAATTGATTTCTCAAATCCTGTTTAAACACCTATTACCTTAATCAATTCGTACGCCACATTCGCGCTCACCAGCCGTATCATGCTTTCCTCGGCCGAGCCAAAACTGAGCAGGTTGATGCTGCCGTACCAAACAATCTTGTCAATGTTAACTGGGTCTAGAGGCTTTTCAATTTTACCTAAAAACTAAATATTTTCAAGTTGAATTACTTTATGCTTTTCAGTATTTCGTTGAAGATATTGTCCATAGTTGAGTTTTTATCCCAAAAACATGGCTGCGCTAATGGCAAACACTTTTTCATCAAAACAGCTTGTTGATGAATCGTTTGATAAAATAAAGGCTTTCAGGAGGGGTTTGTCCAGAATTTCTTCCAAATCTTTCATTGCATTCCTGTTTTTGGCGGAATAATAGTAATTGTATTCCCGAAATTGGCGTAATATTGGGAATAGACATAATGTCGGTTTCGGCAATTTGCCGGGTCGAAAGTTCTGCCAGTGCGGTAAAAATGAGCTATGATTCGCTCATGTGATCCCGCAGGTTTTGATTCTCCAATCCTTTTAAATCTTTGTGCTTTCTCACTATAAGACTAGTTTAAGCTTTGTTCCGGGTCATTCAACTCTTGAATGCCTTCATAACCAACCAATGCCAAACACTGTTCGAATGGCTCTGCTTTGGGCGATGGGACGAGGTGTTCTAATGAATCAAATCAGTTACTTCACCTTCGCCAAAACTTCCCGGCCAAAAGCCATGCAATCAGAACGTTTCAGGTTATCGTATTCTTCCATTCCCGGGAACGATTTCATTTGTTTCTGAACATCAGGCTCCATCAACCCCCAAGTTATGCGCCCTAAAAACACTTTCGAAGGTAAACCATCGGCTCCTGTTAATTTAACAAGATGATTGTCGATAAAACTTCGATACTGCTCTTGGGTTATGGCTTGTTTCATATTTCCACAAACAGCAAAATAAGCCCTGATTTTATTCTTTAGGGTTTCTTTGTTCTTAGCTAAATAATCCTGTAACTCCTTTGGCGTACCCCCACTTCGGATAGACCCTCCGATTATAATGTGTTTATATTTCGACAAATCGGGATTTTCCCGCACATCGAATACATTGGCGATGCCATCCATCCCTTCGGAAATCCAAACACTTGCATCGCGCGAAGTTCCGCACCATGTACCATACAGTATTGCCCATTCAGCATTTTTTGTTGTGGGATAATATTCCAAAGCCCAAATTTTACGGGGCAGAAGCATTGCTCCCGCGGCGAGCAAGCCAGCTTTAAAAAAGTCTCTTTTTTTCATATTTATGTAGATTAATTAGTTAAGTAAGCTATTGAAATTGATTCGATTCATCCAAAATAAAACAAATGAAATGGCTTTTCCAATATCGCCTTGTATTTCATCTTAAATTATTGCTCCCAATCTCATTTATAGCATACATGGGCAAATTGGTCATCCATTCTTCCTTTCTGAAATCAAACATTGATGTTCGGAGGGCATTGTTCATTTCGCAGCACTGGTAAAATACTTTCAGGCTTTTGGCTTGAACAACACCTTATTGAACGACTTTCTTGCTCAAAACTGATAAACCATCTTGCATTGCACCCGTTTGTTGGTGTAACTTCCAAAGAAGCTTTCCCTGGGGCCTTCGAGCAAATCGGCACAGAAAAGATATTTAAGTCCACTTGCAGATTTGAACAAGTTCAGGTAACTTTCATTTCTTTACTTATCAAGAATATGAAGTTTTTCTAAATAAAATGACAACAACAAACTTGTATATTAAAAATATGGTTTGTCCGCGCTGCATCAAAGTGGTTCGGGATGAACTGGAAAAGCTGGGTTTGACTGTAATTGAAATAGAGCTGGGCGAAGTTGCCGTTTCCTCCCGTTTATCTAACGATCAACTGGAAAAAATCAGGCAAGTAATGCATGAAAATGGCTTTGAACTGATCGACGATAAAAAAAGCCGGTTGATCGACCGCATTAAAACCCTTATCATCGAAAAAATCCATTTTACTGATAATGCATCCGGGACTTTGCTTCTTTCCGATCTCCTATCGCAAGAGTTGGGACATGCATACTCCTACCTGAGCAACCTTTTTTCTTCGGTTGAAGGGATTACAATAGAAAAATACCTCATCAATCAGAAAATTGAAAAAGTGAAGGAACTATTGGTTTACGATGAACTTTCGTTGAGCGAGATTTCCTATCAGCTTGGATACAGCAGCGTTCAGCACCTTTCGAACCAGTTCAGAAAGGTAACGGGTTTGACCCCGTCGCACTTTAAAAAATTTAAAAAAAACAAGCGGAAGCCAATCGATCAGGTTTAGAAATAAAAAAGATGTAACTCTTTTATAAAATCATGTAAAGTGCAAAGCTTTATGGCCTTTTAACTTTGTAGCAATAAATTACCTGTTATGGAAGCGCTACATTACTTTTTCACTTTTCTAAAAGATTTTGCAAGGATATTAAGCGAAATGTCGCCTTACCTGTTGTTGGGCTTTTTCTTCGCGGGTTTACTTTATGCCTTTATCCCTCGTGAACGGATTGAACGTTATTTCAGCGGCAATCCGTTAAAATCGTCGATTTTTGCTTCCCTTTTCGGAGTGCCACTGCCCTTGTGCTCGTGCGGTGTAATTCCAACGGGTACGGCCTTATACCGCAACGGGGCCTCGAAAGGGGGTACAGTTTCGTTCCTGATTTCAACCCCCCAAACCGGGATCGATTCCATTCTGGCCACTTTTTCGTTGATGGGTTTGCCCTTAGCCATTATCAGGCCCCTGGCAGCATTGGTAACCGGAATAACCGGAGGGTTGGTTACAAGCGTGATCACGAAAAATGAACCCGACACAAGAACACATCAGGAAGCACCAAAAAGGAATAAAACCTTTTCTGAAAAAATAAAAACTGTTTTTCGCTATGGCTTTGTAGAATTCATCCAGGATATTTCGAAGTGGCTTGTTATTGGGTTGGTTTTAGCTGCACTGATTTCAGCTTTGATTCCAAACGATTTCATCGGGTTGTTGAACCTGCCTCCCATTGTTCAGATGCTGCTGATTTTAGCGGTTTCGGTTCCGCTTTACATTTGTGCAACCGGCTCCATTCCGCTGGCAGCCATTCTGATTTTAAAAGGGGTAAGTCCGGGTGCAGCCTTTGTTTTGCTGATGGCCGGCCCTGCCAGCAATGTAGCTACCATCACCATGATAGGGAAAGTATTGGGTCGTAAAAGTTTGTTTGTTTACCTGGCGACCATCATTATTGGAGCGTTAAGTTTTGGCCTGCTAATCGATTATGTTTTACCGGCTCAATGGTTCTCAGGAATTGCCCAACAGCATCTTGGGCATCATCATAGCGAAGGATTGAATTGGTGGCAAATCGCCTCTGGAATTATCTTGTTGGTCTTGATTATTAATGGTTATATCATAAAATTTAGAAAAAGTAAAAAGTTAAATATTATTCATTCTGAAAATAATACTATGGAAATTAAAACAATTAAGGTAGAAGGAATGACCTGCAATCACTGTAAAATGAATGTGGAATCGAATCTCGAAAAATCGGGTTTGGTGAGCAGGGCTCAGGTCGATCTGGCTGCAAAAACGGTTAGCCTTGAAGGTGAAAACATTGAACTTGAAAAAGCCAAAAAACTTATTAATTCGCTTGGCTATAAAGCTGTGTAATGGTTGAAACCTAAAAATTGTGTATTTTTCGCCAATAAATTGGAAAAAATGCCACATCCCGACACACACGATCATCAGCATAACCACGAGCATAAAACCTTGTGGGTGGTCATTATCACTGCAATAACCATGGTAGTTGAAATTGCTTTTGGCTTTTCCACAAAATCGATGGCCTTGCTTGCCGATGGCATCCACATGGGTTCGCATGTATTGGCTATCGGGCTAAGCTGGGTGGCTTATGTGGCGGTCAGAAAGCTTTCGCAAAGCGACCGCTTCCAGGGAAATTCAACTAAAATATTGTCACTCTCGGGATACAGCAGCGGATTGATGTTGTTGATCTTTGCTTTTGTTATTTTATTCGAAGCCATAAACCGGCTTATCCATCCATCGGTAATTCAATATAAAGAAGCCATCCTGGTTGCTATTATCG
>CAZSIK010000026.1:0-6828 GCA_964606515.1 uncultured Prolixibacteraceae bacterium | reverse complement strand
GCGATCAACATTGCCAGTGCATTTATTTTGCACCACAAGCACGAAGAATCGGACCACAATATCCGTGCAGCCTATATGCATGTGGTTGCCGATGCCCTTACCAGCATTACCGCCATTGCCGCCCTTTTTGGCGCGATGCTTTGGAACATCCATTGGCTCGATGCGCTGGGTGCCATCATCAGTTCGTTTGTAATTATCAGGTGGTCGCTTGGCTTGTTGAAAGACTCCGGTAAAGTGCTGTTGGATTTAAAGTAAAATTCTGGAAGTGCCATATTTCATTTGAATAATCAATAGGGCTGCATTCATTTTGATTCGACATTCAAAAGCAAGTGACAAAAACATAAATTTAAATTAAATTTACTTAGTACATGACAAAAAATACTATATAATTGACTGTTAATAACTTAAGTGTAAATTGTTAACAAAAATACGTTCAAAAATTTGGATAAAACCTTGGCATTCAGTTGATTGAAGTTGTAAACCAAAACAATTTCGAATCATGAATATCAAGGTTGAAAACAAAGGTAGTATTTTAACAAATACATTGGCAGAGTTCTTTGGAGATAGGATGAACTTAGCCCGGATCAAGTTTTTTGGCTTATTTATCAGCGCTTTGTACAGAGTGCAAACAGTTAGTTTTGAGAAGTTTGCATGTTGTTTTGACACAAATGCAAAAATGGATTCCTCATTGAGAAGAATACAACGCTTCATGTCGGAATATCTGTTGGATACCGACCTTATTGCACGCTTTATTTTTTTGTTGTTGCCACACGAACCTCCCTATCGGTTAGCCCTTGACAGGACGAACTGGAAGTTAGGCTCCAAAGATATAAACATACTGGTGATAGCAATTGTCTATAAAGGTGTTGCATTTCCTTTGCTTTTCATGATGATGCCTAAATTTGGAAACTCTTCAACCCGGGAACGAATTGCTTTGATCAACCGTTATATCAACCTCTTTGGAACTAAAAGTATAGAATGTCTGCTTGCTGATCGTGAATTCATTGGGCAACATTGGCTGGCCTTTCTCAATAATTTGAACATACAGTATCACATAAGAATAAGGGAAAACTTTTGGATAGATATACCCCGAAACGGACATAAGGTGAAAGCATTTTGGCTGTTCAATTGGCTACAGGTCAATCAGCATGCACATTATCATCGGATTGTAAGCATTAAAGGACAGTTGTGTTATCTTTCTGCATCAAAGGTTATTAATAAACAAGAGATACCCGAATTGCAAATTATTGTTTCTTTCAATAAACCCGAAAATGCGCAATTGTTGTACAAGGAACGATGGCAAATTGAATCTGCATTTAGGGCTTTAAAAACAAGCGGTTTTAATATGGAAGACACACATCTGATCGATATAGAACGGATAAACAAACTATTTGCCCTGGTATTGATTGCCTTTGCATGGGTGTACAAGGCCGGGGTTTTCCTCGAAAGCATTGAGCCCATAAAAATAAAAAAGCATGGTAGAAAAGCTAAAAGTATATTCAAATATGGATTAAACTATATTGCTAAATTGCTTTTTAGCAATAATATAGATAATCTAAAGCTTTGCTGTAATTTATTGTCATGTACTTAGTTAAATTTATTTATCGACGATTTCATTAATGGAAAACCCCACAGAATTGAATTTTAGACGAGAAGCTTTGATTGCACTACCGTTAACAAAGAGTTGGAACATGGAATATTCCATTAATCACTCATGAAACATTCAAATTATTATCCCATTCAATCCTGATTATACTTCAATCTTTTCCCTCTTCCATCGCCACCACCGTCATGACGGCGTTTTCCCATACCAGTTCCCAGTTTTTGCAACAATTCATCTTGTGTATGATTTCTGCATTTCCCTAAGCCCCTGCCAGTTGCTTCACCTTTCCCTTCGGGGCCAGCTCCATTCATTCTTGGCATATTATTTCAGATTAAAATTTATCTTCGGTTATTATTTATAATTGGTTATCAGCACCTTTTATTCTCTCAACCAGTGCATGGACCAATATTTCAAAAGCATCGATTACTGCTTTGTTATTTTGCTGATAAACCGACAAACCCTGATCGGCATTTTCTCCAATTTCGATTACCATAGGAATTTGACTGAGCATAGGTACTTTAAATTCCCCAGCAAGTTTTGCCCCGCCATTCTTGCCAAAAATAAAATATCGTTCTTCAGGATGCAAGGCAGGTGTAAACCACGACATATTTTCCACAATCCCAAATAAAGGCACTTTAATATGCGGTGAAACAAACATATCAGCAGCTTTACGTGCATCAGAAACCGCAACCTCTTGTGGGGTGGTTACAATGATGGCGCCAGAAACAGCAAGGCGTTGAACAATGGTTAACTGAATATCCCCAGTTCCAGGAGGGAAATCAATTATCATGTAATCAACATCTTCCCATAAAGTGTCGCCAACTAATTGGGAAATTCCATTAGAAACCATCGGACCTCGCCACATCAATGACTGTTTTGTATCGCAAAAAAAGCCAATAGAAACTAGTTTTATTCCGTATTTTAAAATAGGAATGATTTTCTGCTTCCCATCCACATCGATCCATTTTGGTTTTTCATTTTGGACCCCAAACATGGTGGGTATCGATGGTCCATACAAGTCAGCATCGACAAGTGCCACACTAAAACCTTCTCTGGCCAGGGAAACAGAAAGATTGGCAGCTACAGTCGATTTCCCAACACCACCTTTTCCCGATGCAATAACGATAATGTTCTTTACACTTGGTAAATCAATCTTTTCAAAATTTTTTTTTTCCATTTTCATCTTCCAATAAAACGAAACCGGTGTTTTGCAAATATTTTGCAAGTACCTCACCGGTTTCTTGTACTAGAATCACTTCCCAATACCCACTTCACTTATTCTTCTCCGTTATTGGTGTTTGCCTCTCACTGTTATGACAATGCTTTCATTATAAAACAAATGACTTTAGCATCTATTCTCTCCACATTCCACATCTTTTTTTTGTCATCCAATTTTTTGTCATCCAAAGATAGCATTTTATATGCACTATTGTTCTTTTTAAAATTTTCTTTTAACCAACAAAGCTACCCATGAGGATCAGAAGTTATAAAATTCACCTGTTTTCACTTGCTTTATCATAAATACCCGGTTAAATGCGACCAAAGCAGGAAGTGCCGTGCAATGCGAGGGATATATATGCATTATTTGCTTCATCTTAAAATAATTAATCGTTTCACGGGTTTGAAGGTTATCTTCTTTAAGATGAAATCCCCCCATCACTCCCCAGATTCTTTTTTCGCCGGTAACCTGCTGTGCATATTCAAGGGTATTCACAATTCCAGAATGGCCACAACCTGTAACAACGAACAACCCATGATGATCGAGCATGGCAATTGCACTATCATCCGGAATAAAATCATCCGTATAATCACCGAGTTCAAAAGGGGTCGTTTTAGCTTCAAAACTTGTTTTTCTAGGAATTTCGCCTAAAAAAAAGATTCGTTTATCAAGTTGTACTGGTTCTTTCGATGTTCTCAACGAGAACTGAGCTGCAAGCTCCTTTTCACTATTTTTCAGCCCATTATAACCATGATCTCGTTTATTGTATCTCTGTACAAAACATCCGGGATGACAAATTAAATTGCCCCCATCAAGAAACGACAATCCATTTCCATGATCGTAATGTCCATGACTTAAAATAATCTGATCGACAGATTTAAGGTTAATTCCCATTATACTGGCATTTTTTATAAAAAGATCGGTTTGACCAGAATCAAACAGATAGTTTTTTTTGTCATGCTCGATAAGAAGAGAAAGTCCATGTTCAGCCATCGTTTTTGAACCTGGCGCATTATCGGTCAATACTGCTATTTTCATACGTAATAATTTTGTTTTTAAATGAAGTATGGAACTCCATGTTACTGCAAAATATGATCATATTTCAGGGTAGTGCGAAGCAGCATGTTCGTTTCATAAATCACTTTTTTTTACAAAAATAAACAATTGAAATTTATGTGAACAATTGTTCATCAAATTATATTAAAAAATACGAGCAAATGGTTTTTAATGAAGTGCAACACTTACAGCAAACAGGCACAAAATCGCAGTTCCGGAAAAGGAATGCACTGGGATACCCATGGGAATATGGCAGGAGCTTAATTACTATAAATATAATCGAATTTAATCAGCTCTTTTTGTGATAGCTCAGTACCGCCCAACCATTAAAGAATACAGCAAAACCACACAGGGCAAAAAACTGCGGTAACATATCGGTAAAACTATTCCCTTTAAGGTACACCAGTCGTACAGCTTGTATGATGAATTTAAACGGGCTGAAATTGCTCAATACCTGTCCCCACTGCGGCATGTTGTTAATGGGCGTATAAAAACCACTTAGAAAAATGAAGGTGAGCAGGAAGAACAAAATCATGAAAATGGCCTGCTGCATGGTTTTGGCGTAATTCGAAATAACCAGTCCGAAGCCCGAGAACGCCAACATAAACAACGAGGCAAAAAGGTATACCGTTACGATGCTCCCCTGTGGTTTAAAACCGTAAAACCACCGCGCCACCAGCACAGCAACAGTCAGGGCCACAAAACCTACCATCCAATAAGGGATCAGTTTGGCCAGGATGAACTGAAGACGGCCTACCGGTGTAACGTTCATCTGCTCGATGGTGCCGCTTTCTTTTTCACCCACGATGTTCATGGCCGGTAAAAAACCACTAACGATGGCCAACACCATAATCATCAATGCAGGAATCATAAACATTTTGTAGTTGAGTGTTGGATTGAACCAATACCTGGGAATTACCTGAAAAACTGCCCGTTGCTGTGTAGCAACCGTAGGTTGAAGACTGGCCACAATATCAAAGCTAAAGTTTTGCAGAATGGCCATCAGATATGAACTTCCCAGCCCGCCTTTAACTCCATTGACCGCATTGGCAGCAACGAGCACTTCGGTGCTAATGCCACGATCAATGTCCTTTTCGAAGCCAACCGGGATTTCAAGCAACATGTCAGCCTGGTTTGTTTCAACCTGTTGAAGTGACTGAGGGTAGCTTTCTGCCATACCGGTAATACGAAAATAGCCCGACGATTGTATTTTTTGTATTAATTGCTGCGACTGGCTACTCCGGTCGTGGTCGACCACACAAAGGTTGATGTTCTTGATTTCGAAATTGGCGATAAGCGGAAAAATGAGCATGGCCATTAATGGGAGCATCACCACCATTTTAGGTAGAAAACTATTCCTGACGAACTGTTTTATTTCTTTTTCGAGCAAGTATCTTAACATGGTCTTCAATAAGAATAAGTCATTTGAAAAAAGTCATTAGTCATTTGTGGAAACAACTGTTGATTCAGGAAAGCCCCATGAATCATAGCTGCCAACATGCACAATCCAGTTCCCCTCCGTGGAGGGGTAAGGGGTGGGTTAACACCTTGTTTTTTAGAAAATATATTCATTCAAGCCGGGTTTTAAACCGTTGGATGCTGGCAAAAACAATGAAGCTTCCCATGCCAACAAGAATGATGATCTCGCGCAAAACCGACGAAATACCCAAGCCTTTGATCATCACGTTGCGCATGGCAATGATGTACCACTTGGCGGGGATAATGTTGGCAAACCACTGTAAAGCCACTGGCATGCTTTCGAGCGGGAACATCATGCCCGAGAGGTAAACCACTGGCAGCATTAGTCCTGCGCCCGAAATAAGCAAAGCCACAATTTGTTTTTCGGCAACAGTCGAGATAAAAAGCCCCAAAGCCAGCGACACAAAAATGTAGATGAGCGAAATTAGGATCACCAGCCCGAAATTGCCTACGATAGGAACGCCAAGCATGAAGTGGCCCAGCAATAATATCGTGGCGAGGTTCACCAGCGAAATGCAGAAATAAGGGATCATTTTCGAAAAAATGATCAGGAAAGGGCGCATGGGCGATACCAGCAATACTTCCATGGTGCCATATTCTTTCTCGCGGGTAAGCGACACCGAGGTCATGAGCGCACAGATCAGGATGATGATCACCCCCATTATCCCCGGCACGGTATTGAACGAGTTCTTCATTGAGGGATTGAAGAGCAGTTTCACTTCGGGCGAAATCAACATTGGTGTTTCAGCACCTTTGACAAGTTCCCGGGCATACTGCGCAATCAGGCTCGAGGCATAGGTGGTTAATATGGAAGCCGTATTGGGATCGGAACCATCGGCAATAAGCTGCACCTGAACGCCATCGGGTTCCATAACCTGCTCGCTGAACCGGTTTCCGAACACCACCACCAGTCCGTAATTGCCGTGGGTAAAACATTGCTCAATTTCCGATTCGTGTGTAAGATAGTCGCCAAGAATAAAATATTCGCTGGTAGCCAGTTTGTTTACGATGCCTTGAGTAAGCACATCCCGAGAAGGATCGAGCACCGCGAATTGGGTATTCTTTACCTCGGTGGAAATGCCATAGCCAAATAAGATCAGCATCAGAACAGGCAAGATCAACAAGATAATCATGGTCCAATGATCGCGCAAGATGTGTCGGAATTCTTTTTTAACAAAAGCGATAAATTGCTTCATAATCCACTGTTTTGTTTCTTGTTAATCGCCGTTACGGGTCGATTTTCGCGCCAAGCGGTAAAAAACCTCGTCCATACTGTTGGCACCAAACCGGGCTTTCAGGTTTCCCGGAGTATCGAGTGCGTCGATACGGCCATCGACCATGATGGATACCCGTTTGCAGTATTCGGCCTCGTCCATGTAGTGCGTGGTTACAAACACGGTGATGCCGCGGTCGGAAGCTTCGTAGATTAACTCCCAAAAGTTACGCCTGGTAGCCGGATCGACTCCACCAG
>CAZSIK010000025.1:0-25320 GCA_964606515.1 uncultured Prolixibacteraceae bacterium | reverse complement strand
TGTACAGGACCCTCGTGGCCGATTTTGCAAAAACCAGCCCGAGGATTGCGGTACTGGGTTTGAACCCACATGCCGGCGACAATGGCGTTTTGGGCAACGAAGAACAGGAAATCATTATCCCGGCCATCAAAAAAGCCGAGGAAGAAGGAATTTGTGCGATGGGGCCTTATGCCGCCGATGGGTTTTTCGGATCGGGGCAACAGTATAAATTCGATGCGGTTTTAGCCATGTACCACGATCAGGGGCTGGCTCCTTTCAAAGCCCTCACCTTCGATATGGGGGTGAATTATACCGCTGGTTTGCCGGTGGTGCGCACCTCGCCCGGGCACGGAACCGCTTTCGATATTGCTGGGCAAAACCTGGCATCGGAAGAATCGTTCCGGCAAGCCGTGTATTTTGCAGTCGATATTTTTAAGAACCGTTTGCAGTGGGAAGAACTCAACAAAAACCCCCTGCCTAAGTATGAAATTCAGGCTTCAGGCGATTCTGAAGATTTTGATCTTCTTGCCAGTGATCCTGATGCCCAGCAAGATGCGCGATGATCGAGTACCTGGATGGCATAATGACTGAGAAAACCCCGGCCTTCGTAGTTATTGAACTGAACGGTCAGGGTTTTGGCATTCATATCTCACTTTATACCTACACTTTGCTTGCCGATAAGGACAGGGCAAAACTGTACATCCATGAAGTGATCCGCGAAGATGCCCATCTTTTGTATGGTTTTTATAAACGCGAAGAAAGGGAGCTGTTCAGGATGCTGATTTCTGTCTCGGGCATTGGAGCCAATACCGGGATTCTTTTTCTTTCTTCCCTGCATCCCGAGGAAATCAAGAAAGCCATTATTACCGGTGATGTCGATCGCCTGAAAAGCATTAAAGGGGTAGGGCTTAAAACCGCACAGCGGATTATTGTAGAATTAAAAGAAAAGCTTTCGAAAGAACCGGTTTCTCCCGATATTTTTTCCTTGGGAAACAATACACAACGTAACGAAGCGTTATCTGCATTGGAAACACTGGGTTTTGTTAGGAAAAATGCCGAAAAAACAGTCGACAGCCTTCTGAAAAAGGATCCTGCAAAATCGGTTGAAGCAATTATCAAGGAAGCATTGAAGCTGATGTAACCCACCATTTAGATGTTGAAAAAGAAGATCTTTTACCTACTCGTTATCGCAGGGCTTATTTCCCTGCCTGCATACCGCACGTTGGCACAAACGGCCCCAGGAAACCAGGTGGTCCGTTTCGATTCGACCGGCAACCTCGCGTTCCCTTTTCGCGACGAAGGGGCCTTCGAATATCCCGATCAGATCGATCAGGGGCCCTTGTACCTTCAACGGCCAGCCAATATTGAAAGAAAAATTGAGTACGACCCGCTCACCAAACAATACGTGATTTCCGAAAAGGTGGGGAATGCCTATTACAGGCTGCCCAAATCCATGTCGCTGCAAGAATACGTGAAATACGATTTCGACCAGTCGGTAAAAAATTATTGGAAAGGCCGGAGGGAAACCGAAAAACAAGCCGAGATAGAATCGGGTTCCCTGATCCCCCAGCTCCGTATCGACAGCGAGGCCTTTACCAACATCTTCGGAAGCAACGTGATCGATATACGACCTCAAGGCTACGTTGAAGTTTCATTCGGATACCAGTCGACCTTTATCGACGACGACACCCGTCCGGAAAAATTGCGCAGGATCCCTTCATTCGATTTCGACCAACAAATCAACATGAGCGTTACCGGGAAAATTGGCGATAAAGTCGACATGAGGGTCAACTTCAATACCGAAGCTACCTTCGACTACGAAAACAAGATGAACATCAATTATGCCGGTAAGGAAGATGAAATTCTCAGAAAGATAGAAGCCGGTAACGTTTCCCTTCCGCTGAACGGAACCCTCATCCAAGGCGGAACCAACCTGTTCGGGTTCAAAACTGAAATGCAGTTTGGAAAACTGAACCTCACCACGGTAGTTTCGCAACATAAAGGCGAATCGGAAACCATCGAGGTGGAAGGTGGGGCCCAACGTTCTACCTTCGAGGTGAATGCCTGGGATTACGACGAAAACCGCCATTTCTTCCTCTCTAAATTCTTCCGCGAAAACTACGACAAAGCCATGTCGACTTCCCCCGTGATCTTGTCGAACATTACAATTAATAAAATAGAAGTATGGGTAACCAATAAGAAACAAGATTTCTCAAGTGCCCGCGATATCGTTGCTTTTGTTGACCTTGGCGAGCAGGAACCCCACATTCACAATACAATTCCCGGATTTGGGCCAAGGCCTGGTCAGGGTGTTGCCGAAAGCAAAGTTCCTCATAATAATGCCAACTATTTGTACGAAAGCATGGTCAGTGATTTGTACAGTGGGGTGAGGTCGTCGCCTACCGTGGTCAAAACCTTGTCGCCCTTGCAAGCCCAAAATTTTAAATATGGACAGGATTGGGAAAAAATCGACCAGGCCCAGAAACTAAAAAACGAAGATTTTACCTACAACGCCAAGCTGGGGTATATCTCGCTGAAAACCCCCCTGAATGCCGACGAAGTATTGGCAGTAGCCTATAATTATACAATCGGCGATACTACTTTGCAGGTAGGGGAATTCTCGTCGGGCGGGGTGGATGCCCCAAAGACGCTGATCCTTAAATTGCTGAAAGGAACCAGCTTGTCGCCAGGCCTCCCGACCTGGGACCTGATGATGAAAAATATTTACAACATCGGGGCATACGACTTGTCATCAAGCGATTTTTATTTTAATATTTTGTACAAGAACGACTCCACCAATACCTACATCAACTACCTCCCCGAGGGCAAAATTGCCGATAAAACCCTGCTCAGGGTAATGAACCTCGACAATGCCAATTCACAACTCGATTATAGCAAAAATGGCGACGGGATGTTCGACTTTATAGTAGGTTATACCGTTCAAAAAGAAAACGGAAGGATTGTCTTTCCTGTTCTGGAACCTTTTGGAGCTCACCTGCGTAAAAGTATAGGCGACGATGCCATCGCCAACAAGTATATCTACCAATCGATCTACGATTCCTCGAAAACCCAGGCTGAACAAGATCTTGAGCATAATAAATTTTTGCTTTCGGGAAGTTATAAGGGCGCTTCGGGATCGGAAATCATGTTGAATTCATTTAACCTCTCACCCGGCTCGGTTGTGGTCACATCGGGTGGGGTCACTTTAACTGAGAATGTGCATTATACTGTCGATTACTCGATGGGAAGAGTAAAGATAATCGATAGCGGTTTACTCGAGTCGGGCTCACCAATCTCGGTTTCAACCGAAAGTCAGGAGATATTTTCAATGCAGCGAAAAACCATGCTGGGCACCTATGGGACTTATGCATTCTCCGATAAATTTAATATGGGGGGTACCATGCTGTACATGAACGAAAGGCCCATAACCACCAAGGTCGATTACGGCGAAGAGCCGGTTTCGAACCTGATGCTCGGTCTCGATTTTCAATACCGCGACCAGTCACAACTCCTTACCGACATGGTTAACTATCTTCCTTTTGTCGATACCAACGTGAAATCGAGTTTTTCGGTCGAAGGAGAAGTAGCCAAACTGTTCCCCGGCCAATCGAAATTTTCAGGAAAATCGGTTTATATCGACGATTTTGAAGGGGTGGAGACCTCTATTTCGATGACCAGTCATTACGGATGGTATCTGGCCTCAACACCCCAGGGGCAAAGCAACCTTTTTCCCGAAGCCTCGGTGGTCGACGACTTAAGATATGGTTACAACCGCGCCAAAATGGCATGGTATTATGTCGACCCCCTGTTTAATATCACTTCATATTCCACCATGCCTGACCACATCAAGGCCGATGCCGAGGTAAGGTCGAACCACTATACCCGTATTGTCAGCATTAACGAAATTTACCCGGGAAAAACCATTCCTGCCGGAAACCCGATGCAGATGTATGTGCTTAACCTGGCTTACTATCCATACCTTAGGGGTCCTTATAACTACGATTACAATGCAAGCAACCTGAATCCCGATGGAACGTTCCGAAATCCCAGGGATCGTTGGGGAGGAATTATGCGCGATATTCAAACTCCCAACTTCGAAGCTGCCAATGTTGAATACATCGAGTTTTGGATGCTCGACCCATTTATTTACGACCGTGGCACGCATCAGGGCGGTGACCTTTATTTCAACCTGGGGAATGTTTCAGAAGACATCCTCAAGGACAGCAGAAAAGCATTCGAAAACGGGCTGCCGGGATCCTCGTTAATCGAGGATGTAGACACCACGGTTTGGGGGCGTGTTTCAACCAAACAATTGCTGAACCAGGCTTTCGACAACAGCGCTGAAAGTCGCCAAAACCAGGATATCGGTCTCGATGGCCTTAACGATCTCGATGAACGCTCATTTTTTGAAGACTTCCTTACCCGCATGAAAAATGTATTGACCCCCGAAGCCTACAATCGAATAGAAGCCGACCCTTCGAGCGATAATTATCAGTATTTCAGGGGAACCCAGCATGACCAGAATGAAGCAAGCATCCTCGACCGCTATAAAAACTATAACAACCTTCAGGGAAACTCGCCGGTAAATGCATTGAGTACCGAAACTTACAGCACCGCCTTGAAAGATCAGCCCGACATCGAAGACATTAACAAGGACAATACCCTGAACGAATTGGAAGCTTATTTCCAGTATAAGGTCAGTGTGCGGCGCGATGATTTGGCCGTGGGACAAAACCACATTGTCGATAAAATTTCAAGGAAGGTAAAGATGGCCAATGGAAAGGAGGAAACGGTGGATTGGTATCAATTTAAAATACCAGTGAAAAATTACAATGAAAAAATTGGCAACATCGACATGAAATCGATCCGGTTTATGCGTATGTTCATGACCAACTTTTCCGACTCCATTATCTTGCGCTTTGCTACCTTAAATTTGGTAAGGTCCGATTGGCGGAAATATACCAACTCGCTGGCCGAACCAGGGGCCAGCACCTCAACGAACACGAACTTTATCTTATCATCCATCAATATCGAGGAAAACGAAAACAGGAAGCCGATCAATTATGTCCTTCCCCCTGGGATTGAGCGCGAAGACGATGTGTCGAATCCCCAGGTGGTGAAAATGAACGAACAATCGATGCTGTTGAAAATTAACAACCTTGAACCAGGCGATGCCCGGGCAGTGTACAAAAACGTTGGCCTCGACTTCAGACAATATAAAAAGTTAAAGATGGAAGTCCATGCCGAAGCAATTGAAGGGTATCCGCTCGGAGACAACGAATTGACCCTGTTTGTCCGCCTAGCTTCCGATAACCTGAATTATTACGAATATGAAATACCTCTTTCCCTTACCCCTGTGCCTTCGACCAAATACAATACCGACAGCAATGATGACCGGAAAATTGTTTGGCCCAACGCCAACCGCATGGATGTCGACCTGGAGATGTTTCCCCGTGTAAAACTGAACCGCGATGCCTTGATCAGAAAAGCCGGTTCAACCCTGAGCCTTAAAGATATTTACGAAGAACCCGATGTCTCGTGGGAGGATGGGAAGAATACGGTCAAAGTGATCGGAAATCCAACATTGGCTGATGTGCAGGCTGTTTTTATCGGGGTACGCAACCCGATGAAGAACGGGAACCGTACCAAATCGGTCGAGGTTTGGGTCAACGAGTTGCGCCTGTCCGATTTTGAAAAGAAAGGAGGTTGGGCCAGCACTGGACGGGCATCGCTGCGCCTGGCCGACCTCGGCAGCATTTCCCTTGCTGGTGGTACCCAATCGGTAGGTTGGGGAAGTATCAACCAAACCATCGCCCAACGGAGCCTCGAGAACCGGGTACAATTCGATTTCACAGCCAATTTCCAATTGGGAAAGCTCCTTCCTAAAAAGCTGGGATTGCAAATGCCCCTGTTTTATAACTACTCTCAAAGGGTGGCCACCCCCGAGTATAGTCCCAGAAGTACTGATGTGAAACTGAGCGAGGATCTGGCCATGATCGAGAGCCCCGAAAAACGCGACTCTTTGCGTTTTAGCGCCCAAGACATCACTACCCGGAGAAGTTTTAACCTGAACAACATCAGCATCGAGCCTGAAAGGAAAAACAGCGAGCGTAAACCCATGCCCTACGATATCGAAAATTTCTCGGTTTCTTATTCCGAGAACGAACAGTTCAGTCATAACTATGATGTCGAGAAAAGCCTTCAGCGCAACAGGAAAGGATCGTTTAATTACAATTACTCGGCCAACCCGGTTAATATTGAGCCATTTAAGAAAATACCATTTTTGAACAAACAAACTTTTGCCCTGATCAGGGACATCAACTTTAACTTTGTGCCTTCGATGATTTCGTTCCGCACCGACCTGACCCGGAACTATTCCGAAACCCTTGCCCGGAACAATACCGACCTTTCGATTTCGATGCCCCTGAACGTACAAAAAGATTTTCTCTGGAATCGTTACTTCGATTTCAGGTTTAACCCTACCCGTAGCCTGAGCTTCGATTTTACCAACCAGAATATTTCGCGTATTGATGAACTCGAAGGGCCCATGGACCCCTTCCTCGATACTTATGACTTGATGAGGGAAGAAATTTATCGGAACTTGAGAAACTTGGGCCGCCCGGTCGATTACCAACACAGCATGAACATCAGGTACACCCTGCCCATTCAAAAGCTGCCCTTAATGGAATGGCTCTCGAGCGATGTAACTTATCAGGGTCGCTACGAGTGGAGTGCCGGGCCTCAGATGGGTGATCAGGATTCTTTATACCTCGGGAACAAGGCTTCGAACGGAAATTCGTTGAACATCAACGCGAATGCAAACCTTCTTACTATATATAACAAGGTGCCTTATCTAAGGGACATTAACCAGAAATTTCAATCCACTTCACGCTCGTTCGGGTCGCGCAGGCAACAGCAACAGCAGCAACAACAACGAGAAAACCAGCAAAATAAGGAAAAAACAAGGACCAAGGAAGTTGAATTTACCGAGAAGAAAGCCAGCTTTAAGGCTGATGTACCCAAATCGATATTTCATAAGTTAGGGACCCAAAAGGTTGAAGTAGTGGTTTTAAGCGCCAAAGGCGATACGATTAAAGGGGAATTAATTGTGGAGAACGACAACAGGATCAATTTTAAAACCGATACGAGCATCGTGAATGCAACCATCTTCATCAAGGGTACCAAAGAAATTGGTGAATCGGTTTTGAAAAAAACCCTCGATTTCTCGGCCAGGTTGTTGATGATGGTCAGAAGTGTCAGAGCTTCCTATAACCAAACCGGGAGCACCCTTTTGCCTGGGTTCCTTCCTTCGCCTTACCTTTTTGGGGGCAGGGAGTATACCCCCGAAGCAGCCATGTTTGGCAATCGTCCTTCGTCGTTGGCTCCAACCCTTCCTTTCCTGATGGGTTGGCAGGATGAAGGCTTTGGTCTCGAAGCAGCCAACCGGGGATGGATCACAAAAAGCAGCGCGCTGAACGAACCCTATTTGTATAATAACAAGGAAACGTACACCTTCAACATTCAAACCGAACCCATACCCAACCTGACCATTGATTTCACAGCCAACCGTAGCGAGGCCAGGAACACGAGCAGTTTCATTACCTACGACAACAGCGCCGAAAAATTCGGCATCAGCAACCGGAAAGAAATGGGGAATTTCGATATGACCATCTTTACTTTGAAAACAGCCTTCCGCCGTTCGGAAAGGCTCAAGGGAGAAGGGGTGCAGGAATCGGAACTGTTCAACGAGTTTGTCGGCAAAAACAGGGAGGTGATTTTGCGAAGATTGAACGATGCCCGTGGTTTTGTCGAGGGACAGGGCTATGTCAATTACAGGGAGTACGATTCCCGACCGGAAGAAAACGGGTATTCTACCACTTCGACCGATGTACTGATCCCAGCTTTCCTTGCCGCCTATACCGGTACCGATCCTGAAAAAATGCAGTTAACCCCCTTCCCCGATTTGGGGTGGTTACGTCCTAACTGGAGGGTTTCGTATACTGGCAACCCTTCCACCATTAGCTGGATGAAAGATTACGTGTATTCCCTGAACATCAGCCATGCTTACCGGGCCAACTATACCGTGGGGCAATTCGAAACCGACCTGAATTATAATCCTAACAACAAGAGCGGCTTCAGTTGGGTGCGCGATCAGCTTGAATATAAATTCATCCCCCGGTACGATATCCGTTCGGTGAATATCCAGGAGTCGTTTTCACCTTTAGCCAGTATTGATATTGGTTTTGTAAACGATTTGAGCATCAGGGCTGAGTACAAAAAAACCAGGAACCTGAACCTTGAATTCACGGCCAACCAACTTACCGAAACCATCCGCGATGAGTGGACTTTCGGAACGGGATACCGTTTCACCGGACTGGATATGATCATCAAAACCAAAAGGAAATCAGAAAAGGTATCGAACGACATCAACCTTCGTCTCGATATGTCGAGCGGAAATTATAAATCGACTTACAGAAAAATTGAAGAACAGGATACCCAACTTTTTGGCGGGATGAAAACCTTGGCTATTGATTTCAGTGCCGATTACATGCTGAGCGACCGCTTTACAATGAAGCTCTTTTTTACTTTCAATATGACCAAACCGCACCTTAGCACCACTTACGAAACCCGGAATACCGAATTTGGATTGAGCTTCAATTTTACCATCATGTAAAATCGGCTAGGCTTCCTTTTTGGTCGGGTACCAAACGATGTTGTTCATCCCATTTCAGGGTACAGCATTCGAACTCCCTGTCGTGCACAAAAAATAAGATTGATTTCTTTTGCATGGCTTCTGAAAGAACTTGTGTTTTTTCCTGTACCGTAAGCCGGGGGTCCAAGTCGTAGGCTGAAACCCTTAACAGCGGGATAAAGGAAAGCAAAGGGGCCAGATCGGACAGGTAGATCAGATTTCTCCCATGCAAACTGATTTCGGGCACAAGCATGCCCGGTGTGTGGCCATTCATAAGGTGAATAGTGATTCCCGGGAAAATGTTTTCGTCGGTTTCGATTAAATTCAGCCTGCCGCTTTCTCTCAAAGTCAACAAGTGACTTCTAAAAAACGAATCTGCTTCAAGAGGTGCCGGGGCCATGGCATTTTCCCACTGGATACGTGAACAATGGTAAGCAGCCCGGGGAAAAATTAAGCGAAGATGGTTGGTTTCGTCATAACCAACTGCTCCCCCGCAATGGTCCCAATGCAAGTGGGTAAGTACCACATCCGTAATTTCGTCGGGTGAAAAACCTGCTTTGTGTATCGATTGTATCAACAAGCCGATGTCTTCGAGCCCGTTTTCTTCAATAAAACCGCGGGTGTAAGCATTGCCTGCCCCGGTTTCAATTAATACTTTCCGGCAATCTGAAACGACAAGCAACGCGCGCATGGCCAATCGTATCCTGTTATTCTGATCGGATCTGATTTCCGACGACCAGAGCGTTTTGGGCGTGGTGCCGAAAATGGCTCCTCCATCGCACAAGAAACTGCCTGTTTCAATAGGAAATACAAGTAGGTTGCCTGAAGAAGTCGGGGTATTCATGGCGAACGGGTTAATTGGATTCAACAATCTTTTTCAGTTCTTCTATCGACCGGAACACGATAATCCTTTCACTCAAGCGTTCGACCTGAAAATTCAGGTGTGGGCCGGTAAGAAGTAGTTTCGTGTGTTGGGTGCCTTCGAGTATGGCTTGCAAAAACGATTCGATTTCGGAAGGGCTTGTGGGCGCAATGAACGAGGAAATGGCATAAGCAGCCTGGGTGGTGTTTATGGCCGAAATGGCATCGGTAGCTGGCACTGCCTGCCCAAGATAAGTGCTGGGAAAATGGTTTTTCCTGAGTAACAAGAAATAAAACAAGATGCCAAGTTCATGCAGGTCCCACGAGGGCTGGAACAAAACGTAGTGGGGTTTCTCGGGTGTTGACGGTGGCATTTTGTCGATTTCAGCAAAAAGCTTCTGACGGCAAAGGTTGCTGAAAAAGTGTTCATGTCCGGGTGTTATTTTTCCCGATAACCATAATACACCCACTTTTCTCAGGAAAGGAAAAACAACTTTTCGGAACGAGACCTCGATGCCGTATTGGTCGATCAGGGAATTCATCAATTCAATCAGTTTGTTTTCGTCGAATTGTATCGAGTACAACAGCAACGAATCGATGAGTTGAGGAAAAAAAACGTTGCTGTCGCCGGGTTGATCGGCCATATCCTGAAGTTGATCAAGGTCCATGTTGGCTATTTTCGAAATCCTTAGTCCGTTTTTGTTCAACAAGGCAACCATCATGAGCTTTTTTAGATCGTTTTCGCTGTAATAACGGGTGTTGCCTTCCGAACGTTCGGGCTTCAACAAAGCGTAACGGTTTTCCCAAACCCTGATGGTATGTGCTTTGATTCCTGAGATATGCTCAAGTTCACCAATGGAGTATTGCTTCATAGTGCTTTCTCTTTTGATAAGCAAGAACCAAAAATAGTCATTTTTGTTTAAGAAATTTTCATGAGTATCTAAACATGTTTAAATACATCCAGAGGTTGGTTTTATGCCAAGTGCTTCTTTTTTTTATACATTTACTGCCTCAATCGTTTAAAAACAAATGAAGATGTGGGTACATTTTATCGCGGTAGGAGGTAGTGCCATGCATAATCTGGCCATTGCCCTGTACCAGAAGGGGATTAAAGTAACGGGTTCAGACGATGAGATTTTTGAACCTTCCCGCTCAAGGCTTCAAAAACATGGGATTTTACCCGGGAAGATGGGGTGGGATCCTGAAGCAATTACTTCTCAAATCGATTCAGTCATTTTGGGGATGCATGCCCGTTCAGACAATCCTGAATTAATCAGAGCCCGGGAGTTGGGACTTAAAATATATTCTTATCCAGAATTCCTATATCAGCAAACCTGTGATAAAACCAGGGTTGTAATTGCTGGTAGTCACGGAAAAACGACCACCACATCGATGATCATGCATGTTTTGAAGGTACATGGGAAAAAGTTCGATTATATGGTGGGGGCCAGCATTGAGGGCTTCGATACCATGGTGGGCTTGAGCGACGATGCCCCGGTGGCCATTTTCGAAGGCGACGAATACCTTTCTTCGCCCATCGACCCCAGGCCTAAATTCATTCATTATCACCCTCATATTGCCTTGATCACCGGGATTGCATGGGATCACATCAACGTGTTTCCAACTTTTGAAGGATATGTGGAACAGTTTTCTAACCTGGTTTCGATGATTGAACCCCGGGGAACACTGATATATTTCAAGGGCGATAATCATTTACTTACCATAGCCCAAAATGCGCCTCAAACCCTTGATGTGGTTCCTTATTCAACTTATCCTTATCAGGTTAGTAAGGGTTTAACCTATATTGAAGCGGAAGGAAAAAAGAAAGAACTGAAAATTTTCGGGGAGCATAACATGCAAAATATGGCCGGGGCCCTTGAAGTTTGTTTGCGTCTTGGGGTAAGCAGCGCGCAATTTTTTGAAGCCATCGCGAGTTTTAAGGGGTCTTCAAGACGGCTTGAAGTGGTGGGCCAAAATGCACATTGCACGGTGTTTTACGATTTTGCCCATAGTCCATCGAAGTTAATGGCCACAACCAAAGCCGTTAAAGCACAGTTTCCCGATCGTAAGCTGGTGGCGGTGATGGAACTGCACACCTTCAGCAGTTTGAAACGTTCATTTTTACCCCAATATCAAAACAGCATGGAGGCTGCCGATGTGGCCCTGGTGTTTTTCGATCGTCACACCCTGGCTCATAAGAGGCTCGAGGAAATATCAGAACAGGAGGTGATCAATTCGTTCGGTCGGAGCGACTTGCAAGTTTTTACCGGGGCCGGGGAACTTTTTGAACTATTGAAAGCAATGACGTGGAAAAACTGCAACTTGTTGATTATGAGTTCAGGAAATTTCTCAGGAAACGATATAAAAGCCCTCGGCATGGAAATAATTGCCAGGAGCATCTAAAATAGCAAAGGAAGCAGGTTATGGATTAAAAACTTCTTCGTGAAGCGTAAAAATAACGGTATCAACGAAATGCCCGTTAGTAAAATAATTTTCCTTCAGGTGCCCCTCCCTTTTGAACCCCATACTCTCCAACATCCTGATTGAAGCCATGTTTGCCGGATTTACGTTGGCTTCTACGGAATGGAGCTTTAATCGATTAAAACCAAATTCGAATACTTCTTTTGCTGCTTCTTTCATTAAGCCTTTTCCCCAGTAGCCCTGGTTTAAGGCATAGCCAATTTCGGCGCGGATATGATGGGTCAGTATTCTCCAGAACCCGATATATCCGATCATGCAGCCTTTCTTCCTGTCTTCGATAACCCAGTTGATACCGGTTTGTTCCTGGTACGATAAGGCGATATCAGCCATCATGGCCTTTGAATCGTTAACTGTTTGATGGATCGGTGCATCCATGTATTTCATCGTATCATTGTTCCCCCGGATCAGAAAAAGTGCTTGCGCATCCCTAGAGGTAAATTCCCTTAATAACAAGTGCTTGGTATGAAGTATCGGGAAAGGTTCAAATACCGAAAAGTCGATCTCTATATTCATAACGTGCTGGTTCCTGGCTAAGTAAAGCAAATAACCCGAAGATTCCTATTTTCGGGTATGCAATACGAAATCCCTTTGGGCTTTAACAGCGTTCACCATGTGTAATAACAGGTTTTTTGTTTCAGCGATCATGTTGAAGTACAGAACAGAATTTCTCGTGGAAACCTCATTGCTCTTAATCTGTTTTATTTGCTCTTTCTCAAGCACTTTCAAATCGACAAGGAGTTGATCTCTGCTTTCAATCAGTTCATCAATTTTGTCGTAACGCTCTTCTTTTAAAACGTGAAGGGCAAAATTGAAGAAATCGTTGATCTGGGTCCCGAAAATTCTAAGCCGGTCGATTTGGTTTTGGGTAAAGGGTTTATGCCTGTTTTCGAAATGATAATTAATTGGCCCGATCATGAAGTTGAGCGAGTGGGCCATTTCCCTTACATAGTCGACTACCTGAACGTAATAATGGCCTGTGTCGACTGAATCTTGTTTCAACCGTTGAAGGTTTTTGAATACCTGATCTTTTTGTTTCTTGGCTTTGACATTGAACTCTTTAACCTCAGCGATGGCATCTTTCAGCTGCTGTTTGTCCTGATTAAAAAAGCCATCGTAACAGAGATAATAAGCTTTAGAGGTATATATTAAGGCCTTAATAATGTTTTTATTGCATTTCTCCAGAACTTTTTGGGCGCTTAAATTGGTCTCTGTAATTTCATCTTCGTCGATTAGCATTTCGGCTTTTTCTTTTTTCTTAAAGGCGAGGTGTGTGCGGATGGCCAGAAAGATAGCAATAGCTAAAAAAACAGAAATAGCGATAAGTTCTCCCCAAACAATAATTCGTGCCATCAGGAATGAAATGGTAAAGGCAACAAAAGCTGTCATGAACCATCCTCCAATAACCGCTATTACCCCTGATACCCGATATACAGCCGATTCGCGGCCCCAGGCCCGGTCGGCAAGCGATGAACCCATGGCTACCATGAACGTAACATAAGTGGTGGAAAGGGGAAGTTTGTAGGAGGTTCCTATCGAAATCAGTACACTGGCCACGATCAAGTTGGTAGCCGCCCTTAAAAGGTCGAAAGCCGGTTTTTCAGCTACAGGCACTCCTTCTTTTTCCGGCACCATCATTAATTGTTTATCGATGTATTTTTCGAGCCCTTTTGGTACCCACTTACTTGTTTTTTCTCCAAGAAGTACCCCCCCTTTCACAATGGCCCTTGATAAAACAGAAGTTCCAAAGCGTTCATCCCCTTCCGACTGCCGTGATAAATCGACTGATGTTTTAATTACCGACCTTGCTTTCTTTGAAAAATATAATGTTAATACCATAATAACTCCTGAGATAAGCAAAAAGTAAGTTGGGGTTTTCACCTTCCCGGCCAGGATTTCCATTGAAAAGCCATCGGGACTTATTCCTGATGCTACCCAGGCTTTAAATGAAGCAAAACCGGCCAGGGGCACCCCGACAAAATTGACCAGGTCGTTGCTGGCAAAAGCCCAGGCTAAGGCAAATGTTCCAACCAATACAACTGCTTTGAGAATGTTGATTTTAAACAACCAGGAAAGTAATTGGAAAAGAACAGTCCAAACCACGATGCTTATAAGCATGATGCTTACCATATTGTTGTGCATCCATTGGGTGCTTACTTCAGGGATAAAAGTGGCTCCTTTTGCTCCTTTGATAATCATGAAATGAGATATTACAGCAAGGGCAATACCGCCATAAAGCGATCCAAAATATTTGAGGCGCCGTTCGTAACGGAAAGAGAAAAGAATGCGGGTAAAACGTTGTACTACAACAGCCACAAAGAAGGCAAGGGCTACCGAAACCAATATTCCACTGATAATGGCCAATGCTTTGCCTGAATTAATGTATTTGCTTAACTCGCTTGCTGCTTCGCCCAGACGGTTCATCTTTACCATCGCAACCGCTACCGAAGATCCTAGAAGTTCGAATACGATGGACACGGTTGTTGATGTAGGAAACCCAATTGTGTTGAACAGGTCCAGCAGGATTACATCGGTAATCATCACGGCCAGGAAAATGATCATGATTTCGGAGAAGGAGAATTGCCCCGGGTGAAAAATCCCGTTACGTGCCACTTCCATCATGCCACTTGAAAAGGTAGAACCAGCAAGCACACCTAAACCGGCTACTCCAAAGATGACCCACTTGGGGGCCGATTTTGATCCGATAGCCGAATTCAGGAAGTTAACCGCATCGTTGGCAACCCCAACGATCAGGTCGGAAGCTGCAAGGGCAAACAATACGATTACCAGGATTAGGTAAAGTTCATTCATGAAATTTGTTGTTTGATTGTTAGGTATTTAGCTAGGAAAAAGTTCCCTAAAATGATGCAGTTTTTTATCGAGTCTTTCATGAAACGGTAACAAAGCTTTATTCAATTTTTATTAATTGCTCAAAAGTAGGATCATTTGAAAAAAGAACTGTTTTAAATTGTTTAAATTAAAGTTAACTAAAAGTAAAGTTGTAAAACACTTGTTTTTGCATTTTCAATTTTTATACATTTGTGGCCTGAATCATAATTTATTAGATGAAAAAGTTTAAACCTTTGGTGCTGTCATTTTGGTTCGCGCTGGTTGTATCTATGGTCATTTCGACAGTATGTTCCCTTTTTCTGCTGGTCGGAGAAACCTGGATCCTTTCAATCATCCTGATTTTCCCCTTAAATTTCATCATTCTTTATCTTGCCACTTCAATTTTCCTGAAGCGTTTTATCGAAGGCAAACTTAAGCCTATATTCAAAATTATCAGGGATGTTCCGGTCGAAGAAGCCTTAAGGGCCAAAGGCCAAAAAAGGCGTTTCGACTTAACAGTTGATGTAAACCAGGAAGTTACCAAGTGGGCCACCCATAAGCAAGACGAAATTAAACGGCTGAAAGAGTTGGAGCAATACCGCAAGGAGTTCGTAGGAAATGTGTCGCATGAGTTGAAAACCCCAATTTTCAATATTCAGGGATATATTTTAACCTTGCTTGAGGGAGGGCTCGACGATCCGCGCATTAATAAGTTGTATCTCGAGCGTACCGTGAAAAGCATCGATCGGATCATCTCGGTGGTCGAAGACCTTGAATCGATCAACAAACTGGAATCGGGCGAGTTGAAACTTCGTAAAGAACCTTTCGATATGCTTAAGCTGACCGAAGATGTGTATGAAATCGAACACATGATTGCCAAAGACCGGAAGATCTCACTCGAGTTTGAGAAGAAATATGACCGCCCGGTAATGGTGCTCGCCGATAAGAAAAGACTCATGGAGCTGATGAGTAACCTGGTAGTCAATGGCATCAAATATGGGAAAAAAGGTGGATTTGTTAAAGTGGGATTTTTCGATTTCGACGATCATATCGTGGTCGAAGTAAGTGATAACGGCATCGGCATCGAAAAAGAACACCTACACCGAATTTTTGAACGGTTCTACCGCATCGACAAACACCGTTCAAGGGAACAGGGAGGAACTGGCTTAGGTTTATCGATTGTAAAACATATTATTGAGGCCCACGAACAAACAATAAACGTGAAAAGTCAATTGGATGTCGGAACAATTTTTAACTTTACATTGCCCAAAGCAAAAAGTTAAATTACTTAATAGATACGGAAACATGAGCGACGAAAAAATCATCCTGTTGGTCGACGATGAGGTAGACATACTCGAGTTCGTAAGTTACAACCTTGAAAAGGAAGGATATAAGGTTTATACCGCACAAAATGGACGTGAAGCCTTGAAAATTACCGAAAAAAAAATTCCCGACCTGATCCTGCTCGATGTGATGATGCCCGAGATGGACGGAATCGTAACCTGTGAAGAACTTAGAAAGAACCCAAACCTGAACAATACCGTGATTGCCTTTCTTACCGCCCGGGGTGAAGATTATTCACAGATTGCCGGATTTGAAGCCGGAGCCGACGATTATATTACCAAGCCGATTAGGCCTAAGGTATTGATAAGCAGAATAAAAGCTTTAATGAAGCGTTCAGCAGCAGTTGATGAACCTACTGCCCCTGTTGTAAGTTCAAACACGATCAGTATCGGTAATATTGTGATCGACCGGGAGCGTTACATGATCATCAACAATGGCGAAGAAATGGTGCTGCCCAGGAAAGAATTTGAATTGCTTTCGTTGCTTGCCTCAAAACCAGGAAAAGTATTTACCCGAGAAGAAATATATACTGCCGTTTGGGGCGAACAGGTCATCGTGGGCGATCGGACCATTGATGTCCATATCAGGAAATTAAGGGAAAAAATTGGTGAAGACCATATCAAAACCTTAAAAGGAATAGGCTATAAATTTGTTGATTGACAAATTGAATTCATACTAAATTAGCGAAAAGCGTGGCCCCAAAGCAGGAGGTTGCGCTTTTTTTGCTATCTTGGAAGCTCAAATTTCAATGTTTTTAAACCCACGATCAACGATGAGGAAGTGCCGGAAACATAACAGGATGGAAAACCAAGCAACCAAGCTTGGCCCTGTTCGTGTTGGATGCACTCGGGAACGTGTTTTTTTTGAAATGCAAGAATCATTTATTCAGTTTGGACAATCCCCGGAAAGAACAAAAGTAAGGCTCTTTAGTTTCTTAATCCTTATAAGCATTCTTGCCTTTCCCTCTTGCAGGGAAAAAGCCCCTGTCGATAATACCTATTACCAGCCTTACCGAAAATCAACTCCTGTACAAACGTTGGATACTATTAAGGACCAAGGAACTCTTGATGGTGATTCTCTCTCCCTGGAAACAACTGAAGCACTTCCTGAAGATCGCGGAGTAGATCTTTTAGACCATTATTTTATCGTTCTGGCTACCTATTCGATTCAAGACCTTGCCAACAGCCGTAAAGCCGAGATGGTTCGTTTAGGGTACAAAGCTGATGTTTTTATGCAAAACGATGATGGTTGGTACAAATTGGCTATTGAATCGTACTCCAAAAAAGAAACGGCCCAAAAAGCTTTGACCCGTTTGAAGCAATTGGGCTCGCCTTTCGATGAAGCCCGGATCGTGTATAATCCCTGATTATTTTTGCCCGGTCACTTTCAAAACCACAATTCCAGTTTGCCTTTTGTTTGCCTTTAGATATTCATGAAGCGGTACCCGGGTTAGACAAACCTTCGCTTGTTCGCTCGAGGCATGCAACAGGTACATCATTGTATCTTTATGTATTATGATACCGGTATGAATAAAATCGAGCCCATCGATATTGGTCGTGATGCCTACAATCATTCCATCTTCAAACAAGTTGTAATATTTTGAAACCTCTTCCTTCGAAATAAAACAGCCCCCCAATTCAGATATTTTTTCTTCTATCTCTGTAAACTGAGCTACTAAAGTGCTGTCTTCGGCCAACTGGCGATAAGCTCGGGGATGTTGGCTCATGAAATTAATCTTTTTTGAACGTGTCTGTGTATGTAATTCACAAGTGAGGTCGTGCAGGTGTCCATTTTTCTCGTTGGCTGAAATCCATTCTGAAAAATAATGCAACCGGCTCGGATAACCGTCAATAGAACCATTGCGATACCTGATCTTTTTTAAAGTGGAAAGAAATTCATCGATAGTAGGGGAATCGCTGGTGATGGTTTTTTGCAGCGCGAGGCAGGTTTCAACCAACGTGGTACAGTCAAATGCCCTCAGGTTGACTACGAGTTGCTCGCTAGTTCCTTTTTCAAGTGTGCCAGCAAGGTATGGGGTTCCAATAAAACTCATCGCGATTTCGGCAAACAAACTGTTTGAGGGCAGGTTTCGTTTTGGGACAAAACGTGCCAAACAATCCGATAAAAGCAACGAGTCTTGTTGTTCCATTGTTGCTATCGTCAGACAATTGTCGTGGTTTGAAGCCTGACTGCCGATTAATGACATTGATAAGAGCAGGAAAAGGCACCAGTAATTTCTCTTCATTTTTTTTCAGATATTGAAGTGCATTAAGCCACTCATTTTTATTTCGAAAGTTAATATAAATGTAAAATATTTTGTAAATTATACCAATGTTTTTCCCCTGATAAATCTGTAAGAATGTATTTTTTGAATGAAAAGGCATTTTTTGATATTGGCATTTTTCATGGTGCTTTCGGAGGTGGAAGCGCAAAACCAGCCTGTCGATATTTATGAAATGGACTTTAAATCGTTATCAAAATTGAAGGTGGTAACGGTGTCGAAGTCGGAGCATTCGATCGATCAAACCCCTTCGACTATCTTTGTAATTCCGGGTTCAAAAATTGAAGAAAGAGGTTATCAAACCCTCGATGAAATACTTGCTGATTTACCTGGTTTTCAATTCAGAAATCAGATCAATTTGAATAGCTATATTTTTCAGCGGGGTATTCCCAACCAAAACAATCTCATGTTGGTACTGATTGATGGAATACAGGCCAACGAGCTCAATTCGGGAGGGTTTTATGGCGGCGGTCAATACAATCTTTCGAATATCGAACGTATTGAAGTAGTGCATGGACCTGCTTCGGTAACTTATGGAACCAACGCCATTTCAGGAGTAGTAAACCTGATTACCAAAGGAGCTGATAATGCCCATTCCGGTCACATCAGTAGCTCGGTGGGAAATATGGGACAATTCAAATCCGCTATGGGGCTTAGTTTTTTCAATGCGGATAAGAACCGGGGGCTGCGAGTTTCAGGTATGATCAGAAGAACCGGTTTGGCCGATTTAAAAGGGGAAAATGGCGACAACAACTGGACCGGGTTGATGGATAATTTCGAACATGATTATGCTCTCGACATAAAGGCTCATTCAGGTAATTTCGTGTTTGGAACCAACCTGATGCAAAAACAAAGCTCAACAGCTACCTTGCAAAAGTCGGTGGGAACGCCTTTCAAAGATTTTGGCACCCTTTGGAACATCCTGTTTCTGAATAATTATTTGAAGTATTCATCAACAATCAATGAAAAAATAAGAAGCTATTCCACCCTTTATAACCGAAATACCACAGTCCTTCCAAATACAGTGTATTCAGTACTCGACACAGCCCAAATCGGGTATTACCGCCCCAATAACCAAACTGGTTTTGAGCAGGTTTTTGATTTTTATCCAAAAGATAAATGGTTCCTGACATCGGGTTTTAAGCTTGAATATGAGCATCTTTCAAAAGGATTCGCCATCTCGATGAGCCCATCTATGGAGGAAAAACCGCCAAGGCCTCCTAAACATGAAATGCAAAACAACTTTCTTTTCAGCCTTTTTGCAGAGCCTCAATGGAAAGCCGGTGAAAAACTGTTTTTCTCGGGAGGAATACGCTACGATTTGAGTAATGTTTATGGACAGGTGCTTACTCCTAAGCTGGGTTTAAATTATTCGGGCAAGTCGTTTTTTTGGAGGCTATTGTATGGCGAAGCATTCAGGGCACCTAAACCCTGGGATTATACCGATGGTATTGGGAACCCTGAACTCCGGCCTGAGCGTTTCCGTTCGTTTGAGGGCGCGCTATGGGTATTGCCTTTCGATCGGCTAAAAATAGATGCAGTTTTCTATTTAAACCGGCTTAAAAATGGATTCATCAAGGAACAGCTCAACGAACAATACCGCTGGATCAATCATTCCCAGGTGACTACCTTTGGCATGGAATGGTCGGCCAGTCATACAACGTCAAAATCGGAAATTCTTGTAAATTATACTTACAACCAGAGTACCGATGAATTAGGAAAACAACTTGAAGAAATATCGAAGCATACGGCCAATGTCCTTATCTCGTATAACGTCGGCGACCGACTCAGAATCAGCCTTAGATCGAACTATTATGGGCCAAGGGAGAATACTAAAATCATTTCAACAACAGGAACAAAAGAAATTAAGGCCTATCTTGTCTTGAACGGTGCCTTACAATATCAGGTTAACCGCAGTTTGCTGTTCCAAGTAAGCGGATCAAATCTGCTGAACAGTAGATTTTATCACCCATCGAACCGAAGTCCCGACCGATACAGGCAGGCCCAGCGTTTGTTATTGCTGGGACTGAAGTATTCCATTAAGAAAGAAGTGGAATGAAAAGGTTAATTTCAATAGTAACCTTTGCGGCCATGGCTTTTTTATTTGCCCTGGAAGCTAACGGCCAGAGAAACCGTGCAGCCATTACTGGGGCTTATGTATATAACTTTGCCCGCTATGTCCAATGGCCCGAGAATGCGGTATCCGACAGTTTTTCCATTTTGCTGATATCGTCCAATGCTGAACTGATCAACGAATTCAAAAATTTTTCCTCGATAAGAAAAATAAATAATACCCCGATAAAACTAAGTGTCTGTCAAAAGCTTTCCACGCTCAAGGGCTTGATTCCCAATCTTGTTTTTGTTTCAGAAGATCAGTCGAATAGTTTTGACCTTGTCTATAAAACGTATCGGGAACTTCCTGTGTTAATCGTAACCGAGAACCTGAAATCGCGGTCTCTGGCCATGATCAACCTGTATGGATCGGAAGGATCTGAACTGGTTTTTGAAGTTAACAAGGCAAATCTCATTACACATCACCTTTCGATGCATCCCGAGTTGTTGCTTTCGGGGGGTACCGAGATCGATGTGGCTGAATTATACCGTTCCCAACAAAAATTGCTTGAAGACGAACAGCAAAAAATTGAACAGTTGAATGATTCACTTCTCCAGCTCAGGCAAGTGATCGTTTCTTCTCTTCAACAACTCGAAACGCGACAGGATGACCTGAAAAAACAAAAACAACAGTTACTCGAACAAGAAAAGGAAATCGGTGCAGGAAAAGAACAGATTGTGCGCCAGAACCAATCAATCAGCAAACAGTTGAAGGCGATGGCTGCGCAGGAAAATCTTCTTGAAGAACAAAGAAGGTCGATTGAGGAACAGGAAGCCGAACTTTCGGAACAAAAAATATTTAACGAAAAGCAACAAATCGAAATACTAGAAAGCAAACAAACCCTTGATAGCCTAGCTGGCGAAATAGTACAAAAAAACACAGCTTTATCCGAGCAATTGAAAGTAATTTCCCGTCAGAAACAAATTATGATACTGTCGGTGGTTACTGTGGCCATGGCTTTGGTTATATTGGTCCTGCTTTGGATTTCTTATTTGGGGAAGAAAAGAAGGAACGTAATGCTTCAAATGCAAAAAATGAAAATTGAAGAAGCACATAATAAGATTAAAGCAACAAATAAAAGCCTGTTTAATACCATAACCCAATTGAAAGAAGCACAATCGCAACTGGTTTCTTCCGAAAAAATGGCCTCCTTAGGGGTGCTCACGGCAGGCATTGCACACGAGATCAATAATCCGGTCAATTTTATATATACCGGGATCAATAGTTTGAAAAAGGATTACAACGATCTGGCCGCGGTTTTTAAAAAGGTTGACCAGTTAATGCCCGGGGCCGATAATGTTCTATTAATTGATGAGATTAACACGTTAAAGGTTCAGTACGGCTTTGACGAAATCCTTGAGATTATTCCCCAGACCATCGAGGATATCAAAACCGGTGCAGAACGGTCTGCTGAAATTATCAGGGGACTAAGGAATTTTTCAAGAATTGATAAAGATGCAATGACCCTGGCCGATATTCACGAGGGTATTGATTCGGCTTTACTCTTGCTGAAAAATAAGTTCAAGCTGCATATACGGATTGAAAAAAATTATGGTTCGATCCCTTTGATTGAATGTTACCCGGGAAAACTGAACCAGGCTTTTCTTAACTTGCTTAGCAATGCTATAGATGCAATAGAAAATGAAGGTGTTATTAAAATAGCAACATGCAAAGAGGGCGACAGGATCAAAGTGTCGGTTGCCGATACCGGCAATGGCATCCCCCCTGAAATTATCGATAAAATTTTCGACCCTTTCTTTACCACAAAAAGCGTGGGCAAAGGAGTAGGTCTTGGCCTGTCGATCACTTTTGGAATTGTACAGGAACATGGAGGGAAAGTAGAAGTGAAAAGTGAACTAAACCAAGGAACGGAGTTTACAGTTTATTTACCTTGTTCGACATAATAGATATAAATAATGAAGGAGCAGAAGAAAGTAATTTTGTATATTGACGATGAGGAAATTAACCTGCGTCTATTCAGGTCCACGTTTCGAAGGGAATATGAAATTTTAACTTCCTGTTCAGCCAAGGAAGGGCTTCAGGTTCTTTTGGGAAATCGGGTCGATCTGGTCATTACCGACCAACGTATGCCTGAGCTAACCGGGGTTGAATTTTTAAAACTCGTTCAGGAGAAGTTCCCTGAAATTCCCCCGGGAAGGTTAATCATTTCAGGTTATAGCGACCCGGAAGAAATCGAAAAGGCCTATAAAGAATACCATTTATTCAAATTCATTTCAAAACCATGGAATGTAGAGGAATTAAAAGAAATAATCAATAAAGCCATTAAAAATGAATGACTTGAAAAAATATACGATCCTTTATGTCGACGACGAAGAACTAAACCTCCGAATTTTTAAAAACACCTTCCGCCGCGATTACAACATCCTCACTGCAACCTCAGGTTCCGAGGGATTGGACGTGCTCGAGAAAGGAAATGTCGACCTGATTTTGTCCGACCAAAGAATGCCGGGCATGACCGGGATCGATTTCCTTAAAAAAGCAATCGAAAAAAATCCTGACCTGAACCGGATTTTAGTTACCGCGTATTCCGATTATGAAATCCTGAAGGAAGCGGTCAACGAGGTGAGAATTTACCAATATGTCGAGAAACCGTGGAAGGAAGAGGATATCAAATTAACCATCGATAGTGCCCTTGAGCTACACCGTTTGCAAAAAGAAAACTTGCGGTTGAACCAATTCCTTCAGGAGGCAAACAATGAACTAACCAATGCCAATGAAACCCTGAAGCTTGAAATTGAACTCCACAAAAAAACGCAAACCGAACTGTTAAAGGAAAAAGAACATGCAGAACAGTGTAACCGACTAAAATCGGCCTTCCTGGCTAATATGAGCCACGAAATCCGAACCCCGATGAATTCCATTATCGGTTTTTCAGGCATCCTTCATGAATCGGTCAACGATCCTGAGTTGTTGGAAAAGTATCTCGATATTATTGAAAAAAGCAGTTGGCAGCTTCTTACTATCGTGTCCGACATTATCGAGATTTCAAAAATCGATACAGGAAATCTTGAAATGAAATTGTCGCCTGTCGATTTGAACCCCCTGATCGAGAAAGTATTTTATCAAAACCAATCCGACTTTGCCAACAAAGGTCCCGAATTCGTGCTCGACTCCATTCTTCCCTTTGGATCCAGTAAGGTCTTGGGTGAATATAGTGCTCTCGTGAAAGTACTGAACAATTTGATCAATAATGCATTCAAGTTTACCGAAAACGGTTCGGTTCATCTTGGAGCCAAGAAGCTCGAAAATCAGATCCTTGTATATGTGAAAGATACCGGTATAGGCATTGCGCAAGAAAATTTTGATTTGATTTTTGACCGTTTTAGCCAGGTCGATAGCACCAAAACCAAGCGGCAGGGTGGGAACGGACTGGGTTTGGCCATTTCAAAAGCCTATATTGAAGAGATGAAAGGGAAGATATGGGTTGAGTCTTGTTTGAATGAAGGATCGATCTTCTTCTTTACTCTTCCGCTGCTTGATAATCAATAGCCAGAAAAACCTTGATCGTTCATAATTTTTCCTCAATCAAGGCCAGTTAAAAGGTTCCCTATATTGATTGGCTTTATCTTATTGAGGATTAATGGATGTTGATTTTGGCGAGCAGTTTCTCAGCCTCTTCAATCTGGCCTGGTTTTCCCAGGTCGAGCCAGAAATCGGAACGATCGGGGTATCCGGCCACAGGGTATTGTTTGGCCAGGCGAAGGTAAAGTGGGGTAACCGAGAACTTTCCCGACTCCTCGATCAGGTCGAAAATTTTTGGGGAAATCACCTGAATGCCACTGAATGCCCAATTTTCGGGTGGCAACAGGGTGGGGCGCGATCTTACCACTTCGCCCGTGCTGCTGTTTCTCCACCCAACTAGTTGCATGTGCTGGTCGAACAAAAAGTAACGACTGGTAGTTCGCTTACGCACCGCAAGGGTAACCAAAGGTTTGATGCGATTGTGGTAGCCGACTAATTCTGTCAGATCGAGGGAGGTGATCACATCGACATTCCAGGCAATGAAGGGCTCATCTCCATCGAGCCACGGGCGTGCTTTTTTTAATCCGCCCCCAGTATCGAGCAATTCGCTTGATTCGTCGCTGATTTGAATGGTTAAGCCAAAATTTTTAGATAGGAGGTAGTGGATAACCTGGTCTGAAAAGTGGTGTACATTAACCACCAGTTCGTCGACCCCGGCTGCTTTAAGTTTCTGAATCGCGTGGTAAATAAGTGGTTCGCCATTGAGCTGCACCAACGCTTTTGGCCTTAATCGGGTAATCTCGCCCAACCGGGTTCCCAAACCTGCCGCGAAAATGATCGCCTTCATTCAATTTAGAGTGATTGCATTCGATTTAAAACTATAACACCTTGATGTAGGGTTAAAAATACACTTTTTTGTTTTGAAACGATGGCATTATTGGCGATTACTGATGGATAACCATTTTTTTTGTAATGGTTTGATTGTTTAATTCAGCCTGGATTAAATATACTCCATTCTTGTCAAGGGAAAATTGCTCACTGGTTTTCCCCGAAACCCGTTTCCTGATCAGCACTTGCCCCGATGAATTGATGACCCGGACTTCATTTGTGTTGTTGGGAAAGCTAACGAAAAAATGGTTTTGACTTGGATTGGGATAAATTCTAAAAACCTCGGAATTGATGCTAATATATTGATTTTCTGCAGTAGTCAACAGTGCTTTATAGGCATTGATCCTTCCATATCCGTAGTATTGGTCCCAC
>CAZSIK010000024.1:0-25761 GCA_964606515.1 uncultured Prolixibacteraceae bacterium | reverse complement strand
CCCCTTGTGGGGTAGGTCCAGGTTGGGTCTGTTGCCGAAGGGGTTTCCAGGTCAGGTACTTTATCTCCATTGAAATCCCAGCGGTACCGAATAATATTTCCCGACGATTGGTTTTGTAAAGTAATCTCCGTGCCCTGGCAAACCGTATCGCGGGTAAGAGCGAATTGTGCCTTAAGGGGCTCAATCTGTATTTTCATCGAATCGGTGTTGCTACAGCCCGAAGCATCGCTTGCAGTAAGCTTTACAGTATAGATTGAGTCTTTTACAAAGGTATGTACCGGGTGGGGCAGGGTGATGGTTGTGCCGTCGCCAAAATCCCAGGTATATTGGTTCTGGTTTGCATTGGAACCCTGATTTTGAGTAGTGTTGCTGAATGTAACTTCTCCCCCGTTGCAAACCGGTTGGGGTGCATAGGTGAACGAAGAAACAGGGCCTACTGCATTGATGAAATTGTCGACCGAGAACTCGTAATCGCACCCGTTGTTTCCTATTACTTCAAGTTTAACCGAATAATTGCCGGGCTGGAGGTAGCTGTTTGTAGGGGTTTCTTCCCTCGAATCGATAGTTCCGTCGTGGTTAAAGTCCCACAAATACTCCGATACCACATAGTTTTCCGAGAGCCGTTCCCTGATGTTCTGGCTAAACGTAACCGAAAGCGGGGCACAGCCTTCGGTATTATTGGCCTGAATAATCCCCGGTGTATTGTCGAACGAGAACAGTTTCACTTCACCTACGTAAGTATGGCTGCAATTGTTTGTCCCCTCTGCCAACAGGCTGACCGAGTAGCTTCCTGTCGATTCAAAGAGGTGAACCACTTGTAGATCATTGTTTACCTCCGGGTCCGATCCGTCGCCAAAATCCCAGGTATATTGAGTGCCGGGTTCGGCTATGCTTTGGTTGACAAAGGTTACTGTGGTAGGCCCGTTACAGAAATCACTTGCAGAAAACGTAAACGAAGCTTTTGGGCCTAACACCACGAT
Organism: uncultured Prolixibacteraceae bacterium; assembly: GCA_964606515.1. Taxonomy (GTDB): domain Bacteria; phylum Bacteroidota; class Bacteroidia; order Bacteroidales; family Prolixibacteraceae; genus CAZSIK01. Next base: position 24,781 of record CAZSIK010000024.1, on the reverse strand, counting down.
GTTGTAAAGGTGGAAGGGCTCGGAGCTACATCCTTTTTCGCTGGCCGAAACGGTAATTTCGAAGGTTCCCGGATCGGGGAACTGGTAGGAATATTCGCTCGAGGTGCCTGATGCACGAATACCTATTGTTCCTGTCGGATCGGGGAGAATGTACCTCAACGAGTCGGTGCCTGGGGAAAACTCGGTGTGCAGGCTTGACAGGGTATTGTAACACTGGTTGTCTCTGATAACCTCCAATTTACTGACCGTCGGAGGAGTGGCCAGTTGCACCGCTGCTTCCCGCGACCTGATGAAGGTACATCCATTTTGCGTGGTAATCTGCACTTGAGCTGAATAGGTTCCTGGTGCAGAGTATATGTGTGATACCGACTGGCCTGAACCGGTTTGCCCGTCGCCAAAATTCCATTCGTAGCTGCTTGCCGGGTCGTTCAAACCTCTGAAATCGACTGAAAGATGGGTGGCTGAGCCATCGACACAACCCCGTGTTTTTCCTGAAACTTCAATTGTGATTTGTGGGTCTGATAAATCGACCGGGACCTCAATTTTGCCTATGCAAGTTGCCGTTTCTACTTCAAGCCTGATGGTGTAGTTTCCGGGACGAAAACGATGGGTGAATTCAGGTGCCGTGGAAATTAAAAGGTCTTCCTGTCCTTGCTGTACCAGAAACCAATTTCTTGAGATTACCGGAGCCCCGGTGCTGGAAGTCGATTGATCGGTAAATCGGATTGCATAATCAGGGGGGCACTGGGTAATGAATTCCTGAGTAAAATTGGCGTTTACCTTCTCGATGGTTACCGGCTTCGATGCTTCGAGCGAACAACCATCGCTGAACGAGGCGGTTAAACGGGCAGTATAAGTGTCTTCATTTTGGTATTGAAAGTAAGGTTTTTCACTCTGGTCGTCGATGGTGCCATCGCCGTCGAAATCCCATGAATAGCCAGTAAATGTGGGCGATACATCGGGAATGAAAAGGGTGGAATCGCCAAAGCAAAGGTTTTCAACACTGAACGCAACCCGGTTTCCCGAATTAAAATGAATCGTATCGGCGTAGGCCTGTGATCGGCAATTCTGGTCCGATTCGCAAATTAATTCCACCACATAGTCGCCGGGTTGGGTGAACACATGGCTGAAATTTTTGGTTGTCCCCATTAGTGCTCCATCGATGTACCATTCGTTCCTGAGAATGGGGCTTCCCTGGGCTATTGATTTATTGGTGAACACCACGCGCGAGGGTTTGCAGGGGTCGTCTTTTTCGTATGAAAAGGCGGGTAAAGGGGCTGAGTTGACCTTGATCAGGGGGATGTAATATTTTTGGTTCTGGCACCCGTTGCCGTCGGTAATTTTCAACCCGCCATTGTAGTTGTTGCCCGGTAAATTTGTTAGTTGCAAGGTGGGTTCGAAGGTGGTTTGAGCAGGAAGCTTATCAAAAAAGAACCAGTTGTAATAACTGGCACCTTCATTCGAGGTGCTTAAGGCAACATCAAGAGGTTCACATCCTCCTGATGGTTCTGCAATGATGTCTACTTCAGGCTTGGAGTAAATCGTGATGATTTCGGTATGGGTTAATTCTGGTGAACCTCCTCCATTTATGGTTAGGGTAACTGTATATTTTCCAGGCTTATTATAAATGGCTGAATTGGTGGCTTCATCGAATGATTCATTATCGTTCCCAAAAGTCCAGTGAAATTTGGTTCCTCCTTTCGACAGGTTTGTAAAATATACTAACTGATAGTCGCAGCCCCGGGCTGTATTCATGGTGAAGGCAGCATAAGTAGTCCCTGAAGGATGCACGGTAATTGAAAAGGGAGTATTGGCTTCTAAACCCGATGGGTCGCTTACGGTAACAGAAATTGCATGGGTGCCAACAGACGAGGGGGTACCCGAGAATTCCTGGTATTGTGGGTCATACGAAAGCCATGCAGGTAAGCCATAGATTGTAACTGATAGAGGATCAAAGTTTTCGTCTTTGAATGCATTCGAAGGTAGGGTATAACGAAAGAGGGAACCCACCTCGGCATGTTGATTGGGAATTCCCAAATTAATAACCGGAGGAAGGTTCTGCGAATAGCTTTTACCCGGGGAAACAAAAACTGATAACAGCAATATCAACAGCCCGAATAAACAACCGTTTACACACCCTTTTAATGCCATTTGTTCCTTTTTAAAGGGAAAGGCCCAATCAAAACCGCAACCTGACAGGTCCTTTCATTTCAAAGTTTAAAAATAGAAATAATTACCTTTGGTTGTATCGCATGGTGCTAATATGTTATGAAAAAAGGCCTCATGCAAGGCCTTTTCAAACAAAATGAAACGTATTTCCCTATTTAACTGTTTCCGAAAATGCTACTATTTTCGAAACATTTTTTGTCATTTCAAATAATAAAAAGGTGCAACTTGTTGAGTTGCACCCACAACACCCCAACAACAGGTTAAATGGTTTTTATTGATATCCCTTCTTCACTTCAATCATCTCCCATACTTTTGTAAACCAAACCAGTTTCTGGTGTACTATTCTCTTTTCCTGAAAATTTCGTTAAAAAGTGCAGCCCCCGTAGGGACTGCACAAAAACCCCTTAAAACAAATAACCTAATGAATCCTAATTAAACCTGATCATTTAAGCATGATCTGCTTTTGACCAGGGTTTATCCTCCTTTCCTACCCTCTATCAATCATATCTTTTTTCGTTCAATGCTTACTTCAGCTTTTCATCGAAAACTTATTCCCCATTTGGTTTGAACGTCTGAATTTGTTTCATTTGTTACCAATTGATGTGCCATTAATGTTAAACAACATTAAAATAATGCTTTACGATTTGATGGTAAGCAGATCAATGCCTCAAAATGAAACACAAATTGCAGATTTGAAACAGAATAGTTTTTTCCGAATGAAATGTTTCCTACATTTATGCCCTTGAAAAAACCCTGTTTTAATAATTGGATTATTCAACAAATAACCGGTCGATCATGAATCAGAGCAGAGTGTTTCGTATTTTTGTTGTTGATGATAACATGCTGTTCCTGAGGATTATGCAAAAGCATCTTTCCGAAAATCAACAATACGAAGTAAGCATAATGGCCACGGGCAGCGATTGCCTGAACCGTTTGAACCAGAATCCCGATATCATTTCGTTGGACTATACCCTTCCCGATTTTAACGGGAAAGAGGTGCTGGAGGTAATTCGGAAAGAATCGCCCGAAACCCAGGTCATCATTGTTTCTGGGCAAAAAGACATCACAACAGCTATTGAGTTGCTCAAGATCGGGGCCTACGACTACATTGTGAAAGGAACCGATACCAGGGAAAAAATTTCGATTTCGATCGAAAAAATTATTGAAAAAATTGAGCTCACCAACGAAAATCGAAGGTTGAAAGAAGCCATTAAAAATGAATACAACTTTCAAAACCTAATTAAAGGGAACAGCAAAGCCATCGAAAATGTATTCAAGCTGATGGAAAAAGCCACACAAGCCAATATCAACGTTTCGGTTTTTGGTGAAACAGGAACAGGGAAGGAGTTGGTGGCCAGGGGGATTCATTTTAATTCGAAACGAAGTGCCATGCCTTTTGTGCCGGTGAATATTTCTTCAATCCCCGATACCTTGATCGAGAGTGAACTGTTTGGTTACGAAAAAGGGGCTTTTACCGGGGCAGACAACGCCAAGCCTGGAAAAATAGAACAAGCCGACGGTGGGACCCTTTTCCTTGATGAAATTGCCGAGATGAACCTGAATACCCAGGCAAAACTACTTAGAGTGTTGCAGGAGAGGGAATTATATCGGCTTGGCAGTAATAAGAGAATCTCCTTTGATGTGCGAATCATTACCGCGACCCATCGCGACCTGAAGCAGATGGTCGATACCGGTCAATTCCGTGAAGATCTTTTCTACCGCCTGTTGGGCCTTACCATCGAGCTTCCTCCTTTGCGAGATAGGGGAAACGATATTTTACTGTTGTCGAAGTATTTTGTCAATCAATTTTGTGACGAAAATCAACTTCAACGAAAACAAATTACCGAAGCCGCACGAGAAAAACTGAAATCGTATTCTTTCCCGGGGAATATCCGGGAGTTGAAAGCCATTATGGATCTTGCCTGTGTGCTGTCGGACAGCGAAACGATTGAACCAGAACACATCAATATCCAGTCTGGTGGTATGAACACCAATTTTCTTACAAACGAAAAAACGCTTCAGGAATATACAAAGGAAATAATTGAATATTACTTGAATAAATACAAGAATGTGAGTCTTGTTGCCCAAAAACTGGGTATTGGACGATCGACCCTTTATCGTTATGTGCCTCCAAAGATGTAATTAAATCAAGAGGGAAAATCTTAATTTGAACCATCTGCTGGGTGAAGTGTAACAAAATGAAACAACACGATACCAATTGAAAGAAAAATAAAAAAAACAGATATGGATTTTTTTGTTGCTGAAAATATTAATAAAAACTACTCAGGATTTCAAGCACTTACCGATGTGTCGGTAAGCATTGAAAAAGGACAGGTTTTTGGATTGCTTGGCCCGAACGGGGCTGGTAAAACCACCCTGATCAGGATCGTGAATCAGATTACAGCCCCTGATTCGGGAAAGGTTTTTTTTGAAGGAAGGCCACTCCGATCAGACGACATCAGCCAGATCGGTTACTTGCCGGAAGAACGTGGCTTGTATAAAAAAATGAAAGTGGGCGAACAAGCCTTATACTTGGCCCAGCTTAAAGGTTTAGACCGGAGAACTGCATTGAAGCGCCTGAAATATTGGTTCGAAAAGTTCGAAATCATAGATTGGTGGGATAAAAAACTTATGGAACTCTCGAAGGGAATGCAACAGAAAGTGCAGTTTATTTGTACCATCCTACATGAACCTAAGTTGTTGATTTTCGATGAACCCTTCAGCGGTTTCGATCCGATCAATGCCAACCTGCTGAAACAGGAAATCCTGAACTTACGCGATAAAGGATCAACCATCATCTTTTCGACCCACAACATGAGTTCCGTGGAAGAAATTTGCGACCACATCGCTCTGATTAATAAGTCGAAAAAAATTCTCGATGGAGACATCCACGAAGTAAAGAGCCGTTTTAAAACCAATACCTACGATTTGATGTACAAAGGAAATTTCGAAAGCGTGGCTTCTTTGGTGAATGCAGGTTTTGAAGTGGTGTCGCATATCGAGGAACCTCATTCCAACCGGCTTACCCTTAGAAGTTTTGAGGGGAATTTTTCGAACAACGACCTGCTTAGGCTTCTGGTGCCTCATGTCAAAATAATATCATTTAACGAACGCATCCCCAGCATGAATGAAGTGTTTATTAATGTTGTGAAATCGAGTAATCTTAATTAATTGGCCATGAACAAAATCCTGCTCATCATCCGTAGAGAATACCTTAACCGGGTAACTAAGAAATCCTTTCTTATCGTTACCTTGATCACCCCATTGCTGTTTGCCGGAATTATGTTTTTGCCTGGTTACCTTGCAACCCGCGAAAACAAAACGGAACAAAAAGTGGCTGTTGTCGACAGGTCAACTATATTTCTAGGTACCCTCGAAGATTCGAAATCAACCAAATTTGTTTTTATCAAAAACGAAGAATATCAACAGGTAAAAGACAACCTGAAAAGCAATGGGTATTATGCCCTTCTCGAAATTCCGGATAATATATTGACAAGCAATAAGGTATTGGTCTTTTCCCATAAACAAATCAATATCGATGTTAAAGATCATATTCAGGGGCAAATAAGACGTAAACTCGAAGAACAAAAAAGGGGTGAGCTGATTTCAAGGATCGGCATTCCTGATCTTGAAACCCAGCTTGACCAAATTAAAACCCGCATTTCGGTCGAAACCATTAAGTTGGGTGAAGATGGCTCCACGAAAAAAGGTTCAACTGAAGTGGCCATGATCCTTGGCTATGCTGTTGGGATACTGATTTATATGTTTGTTTTCATGTATGGCAGTATGGTAATGCGTGGCGTACTTGAAGAAAAGCAAAGCCGCATAGTAGAAGTAATAATCTCGTCGGTAAAACCCATTCAGTTGATGATGGGTAAAATTCTTGGACTCGCTGCAGTCGGCCTGACTCAAATGTTGATCTGGGTGGTGCTGATGGTGGGAATCTTTGCCGGGGCAAAAGCCCTTTTTATCAGCGATGAAGCCATCGAAAAAATGGCTGATGCCCAAACCGAAAACATCATGATGCAAGGTAATCCGGAAATGGTACAGATTATTGAATCAGCTCAGGAACAAAACCAGGCTGAGAAAATAATCGAGATGGTACAAGGGATCAATTTTGTTGAAATCACCATCGCGTTTGTCATTTTCTTCTTGTTGGGGTATCTGTTGTACAGTTCATTAATGGCTGCCATAGCCTCGGCAGTCGATTCGGAAGAAGATATGAACCAATTCATGATGCCCGTTACCATACCTCTGCTTGCATCGATTATCATCCTGGCCAACGTGATGAAAAATCCCGAGGGGGCATTGGCGGTTTGGGCTTCGTATTTTCCACTAACTTCACCCATTATCATGATGGTGCGCATCCCCTTTGGTGTGCCCTGGTGGGAAATAGCCATTTCGATGACCATTCTGGCTGTTTCGACCTATGGCGCCATTTGGCTGGCAAGCAGGGTGTATCGTGTTGGGATTCTGATGTATGGAAAAAAACCTTCATGGAAGGAATTATGGAAGTGGTTGTCGTATAAAGAATAATCCACATATCGATTATCTTTGTATCGATAAAATTATAACTATGGCCAATTTATTTAATACCCCCAAGCCAAAAGCCTTTAAGGTTGAACCCAGGTATTGGGACCCCGAGAAAGAGAAACGCGAGGCACGCGACCGGCGCATCAAGGCAGAAATGGGGAAAGGGGAAGAAGGCGATTCCTATCGGCCTTATATTTCGCCAGGAGATTTTCGGCAGGGTTTGTCAAAAGGAAAATGGACATTAAGAGATCAACGGCGGAAATCAAACACCCGCTTGCTGATCCTTGTTGCCCTCATTTCCCTTTTACTCTATTTTATTTTTTCATAGGAGGCTATTCTGGTGGCCGATCTCATCCATCTGCTCCCCGATTCGGTAGCTAACCAAATTGCCGCAGGAGAGGTAATTCAACGGCCGGCTTCGGTAGTGAAGGAACTGGTTGAAAATGCAATCGATGCCGGGGCCGATAAAATTCAGGTGCAGGTTAAAGATGCAGGAAGGACCTTGATCCAGATTGCGGATAATGGCAAAGGGATGTCGCCAACCGATGCCCGCATGGCTTTTGAACGCCATGCTACTTCAAAAATCAATCAGGCCGACGACCTGTTTCGGATTAAAACAATGGGATTCAGGGGTGAAGCATTGGCTTCGATTGCTTCAGTCGCTGATGTGGTGTTAAAAACAAAACGGGCTGCCGACGAGGTGGGTACCCTCTTGCAGATTGCAGCTTCCGAACTGATCAAACAAGAAGCCGTTAGTTGTAACGATGGCTCTGTTTTTATCGTGCGCAACTTGTTCTTTAACGTGCCTGCAAGAAGAAAATTCTTGAAATCAAATACGGTCGAATTCAAGCATATAATCAACGAGTTACAACGCATCGCCCTGGCAAATCCGCAGGTGGCTTTCAATCTTACTCATAACGATACCTTAGTGTACGATTTGCCTGCTGCCAATCAACGAAAGAGGATCATCAACCTTTTTGGCAACTCGATGAACCAACAACTGCTTCCGGTACAAACCGAAACCAGTATGCTGAAAATTTCGGGTTTTATTGGTCATCCTAAATCGGCACGAAAAACATTTGGCGAGCAGTTTTTCTTTGTCAACAATCGTTTCATGAAGCATCCGTTTTTTCACAAAGCTGTGATGCAGGCCTATGAACGGTTAATCACCGGCGATTCGGTCCCGGCTTATTTCATTTTTTTTGAAATCGATCCATCCGAAATCGACATCAACATTCACCCTACCAAAACCGAAATCAAGTTCGAAAGCGAAAGCGCCATCTGGCAGTTGCTTCATGCCAGTGTGCGCGAAGGTTTGGGAAAATTCAACGTAGTACCAAGCATCGACTTCGATCAGAGCGGAAGTTTCGAGATGCCCCTTATGCCCAAATCGACACAAGGGCTTTCACGTCCCGAAATAAGCTACGACCCCAATTTTAATCCCTTCGAAGAACGTTCAACCCCTGCTTCGTTTTCTTCTGGTTTGCAGGCAAAGCACGAGCACCATTGGGAAGACCTTTACCGCATAGTCGAGGGCAAAACCGACGAACAGCTTGATCCACCCAAATTTCCTGAAGACCATGCGGTGCAAACCACCCTTAACCAGGGTCAAAACGAACACCTTCCGGTTCAATGCCGGAATATTATCGTGTTGAAAGGGAAATATATCCTAACCCCGGTAAAATCGGGGGTGATGATTATCGACCAGCGCAGGGCTCATCAACGGATCCTTTATGAACAGTTTTTATCCATCATGGAGTCTCACCTTGGAGTTTGTCAGCAACTATTATTTCCTCAAACCATTGAACTACAACCTGCCGATACAGAAATACTCTTCGGGATGATCCCTGAACTAAACGAGTTGGGTTTCGATATCAGGGAATTTGGACCCAATACATTTATTATTAGCGGAATGCCTGTATTTCTTAATGAAATGGATACCAAAGTGATCATCGAACTCTTTCTTGAAGAGTTTAAAAGCAGTGGATCCAATATCAAAGAACGGGCGCGAGAACGATTGGCTCAATCGTTGGCAGTGGCATCGGCCATCGGGTATGGCCAGACCTTGGGGCAGGAAGAAGCAGGCCAGCTAATTGATAGCTTATTTGCTTGTGCTGTACCTAATTATTCCCCATCAGGTAAGCCCATTATCGAGATTATCCTGATGGACGAAATCGAAAAAAGGATGAAATAACCGACAGTGTGTCAGAAAAAGATGCATCTTGTGTTTGATTGTCGGACTGGTCTCATTTTTGTAAAACAGAAAGGAAACATTAACGTATATATATAAATATGTATCAACAATACCGCTCACCCTTATTACAGATACCTCCTGTTACAAAAAACCTTATAATTATTAATGTAATCATGCTTCTGGCCACTTCCGTTTTTCGGGGGAGAGGCATTGAACTGACAGGCTTATTGGGCTTGTTTTATCCCACTTCGGAATATTTTCAACCCTATCAATTTATTACCCATTTGTTCATGCATGGAGGCGTAACCCACTTGTTCTTCAATATGTTTGCCCTGTTCATGTTTGGACGATATCTTGAAGGAGTTTGGGGGCCCAGGCGTTTTCTGGTTTTTTATTTCATTACTGGTTTGGGAGCTGCAACGTTGCATACTTTTGTTAATTATATCGAAATTGCCCCTATGGCAAAAGCAGTCGAAGCGTTCAATAATACCCCATCGCCCGATTTGTTTGCTGCGTTTGTGAATAAATACTCAAATGCAATCAAACCCTACTTTTCTCTTTCATCAGTGCGCGATTTCTCGGTCGAGTGGTTCGATAATTCCTCGGTAGCCTCCTTCGAAACCGAAGCTGTAAACCTGATGAATACGGTTTTGTCCAAACGCGTGAATATCCCCACCGTGGGGGCATCGGGAGCTGTGTACGGAGTGTTGCTTGGTTTCGGAATGCTTTTTCCCAACACCCAGTTAATGTTGCTTTTCCCTCCAATTCCGATCAAGGCCAAATACATGGTGCTTGCCTATGGTGCTTTGGAACTGGTACTTGGATTCTCGATGCCCGGGAGTAGCATCGCCCATTTTGCCCACCTTGGCGGGATGATCTTTGGCTTCTTTTTGATTAAATTCTGGAATAAAACAACCCGAACTTTTTATTGACATTATGGGAATAATAAACGACATTAAACATACTTTTAAACAGGGATCAATAACAACCAGACTCATTTATGTGAATCTGGCAGTCTTTTTATTGGTCAGGGCCATCGCAGTTTTGCTCTATATTTTTAAAATCGAAAACAACATATTGGTTTGGCTGGCCTTGCCTTCTGATGTGCCCATGCTGCTTACCCGCCCCTGGACCCTGATCACCTATATGTTTGTACATTACGACTTCATCCATATCCTTTTTAATTTATTATGGCTCTATTGGTTCAGTAAAATCTTCCTGATTTATTTCGATGAAAAAAAATTGTTGGGAACCTACTTCCTTGGAGGAATTCTCGGAGGTTTATTCTATGTAATCGCTTTCAATTTTTTCCCAGCTTTCGAAGGGATAGTTAACCAAGGAATTTTGCTCGGGGCTTCTGCTTCAATTATGGCCATTGTAGTGGCTATTGCCATGTATGTTCCAAATCTTGAAGTTAATCTGTTGCTGATCAGTTCCATTTTTGGCCCTATCAAAATAATCTGGATCGCCTTGGTTTCGATCGTGATTTATTTTATCGGGATCACTGGAACCAACGCTGGAGGAAACCTAGCCCATCTGGGCGGGGCGCTCTGGGGTTTCATCTACATGTGGCAATTGAAAAAGGGTCATGATATCAGTGCAGGCTTCAACCAGTTTCTTTTTTCATTCCACAATGTGTTCCAATTTAAGAGAAAACTGAAAGTAACCCATCGAAATCAGGCTAATCCGATGAGCGATTGGGAGTATAACCGGAACAAAAAAGCCGAGAAAGAAGAGATCAACGAGATTCTCGATAAAATTGGAAAGTCGGGCTACGACAGCTTGACAAAAGCTGAAAAAGAACTCCTGTTCAAAATGGGGGGACAAAAAGGAAAACCTAATTAAACAATCTGATGAAATCATTCCGAAACATTAATAATTTGGGCGGCTGGTTGGTGTTCCTGCTTTCAGCCATCGTTTATCTGTTGACACTTGAACCTACGGTCAGTTTCTGGGATTGCGGCGAGTTCATTGCCTCGTCGTATAAGTTACAGGTGGGTCATCCTCCTGGTGCGCCCTTCTTTCTTTTAACTGAGAGAATCATTTCCTTGTTGGCCCCTTCTCCGGAAAAAGTGGCCTGGTGGATGAATGCTTTTTCAGCCCTAACCAGCGCGGCTACTGTGATGTTCCTTTTTTGGACCATTGTAATTCTGACCCTAAAAATTTCTGGGGAACATGTTTCAGGGGAAATTTCATCCAAAAAGTGGATGGCGCTTGGTGCCGGATTCATCGGCGCAACAACTTTTGCCTTTACCGATACTTTCTGGTTCTCGGCTGTCGAAACCGAGGTGTATGCCTTTTCCTCCTTATTTACCGCCTTGGTTTTTTGGGCCATCCTGAAATGGGAAGCGGTGGCTCACCAGCCCGGTTCAAACCGTTGGATCGTGCTGATTGCCTACCTCATGGGGCTTTCAATAGGGGTACACTTGCTTAACCTGCTCGCCATTCCGGCTATCGCCTTGGTTTGGTATTTCAAAAAATATAAACCAAGCATAAAAGGAATTTTAACCACCTTGCTGATTTCAGCAGGTACGATTGCCTTCATCCTTTGGGGGGTAATTCAGGGTACAGCCCGGTTTACCATTCCAATAGAGGTTTTTTTCGTGAACACACTTGGTCTTCCTTATAAATCGGGGATCCTTTTCTTCCTGATAATGATTGCTATTTCCTGTGCTGGCTTCATTGTTTTTGCCCACCTGAAAAGTAAACCAATGCTTCAATTGGGCGTTATTTCAGTATTCTTGATTTATCTGGGTTTCGGCTCCTATGCAATGATTTCGATACGCTCTGCAGCCAATCCCCCGATGGACCAAAACAATCCGGTTGACGCAGTTTCGTTGATGAAATACCTTAACCGTGAACAGTACGGCGAAACTCCTTTATTGTTTGGATATCACTATAATGCCCAGGCAACTTCTCTAAAAAAAGGAAAGCCCTCGTATTTTGCCAAGGAGGGAAAATACGTGAAAACAGAGGGCGAATCCGAGTATGTTTTCGATAAAAGGTTCAAGACCTTTTTTCCACGAATGTACAGCAATCAAGGCAATCACGAAAAGGCCTATCAATCGTGGGGGAAGGTTAAGGGACGGCCGGTGAGTATTAACGGGAAAACCGAATACATTCCGACATTTCCCGAAAACCTGCGCTTCTTTTTAAGTTACCAGGTGGGGCACATGTACCTCAGGTATTTTATGTGGAATTTTTCGGGGAGGCAGAACGACATACAAGGGCATGGCGATCCCTATAACGGCAACTGGCTCACCGGGATCGGTTTCCTCGACAAGGCACGCCTGGGGCACAGTGGGAAGCAACCGGCTTCGATGACCAACCCCAAAACCATGAACCGCTACTTTATGCTCCCGCTCTTGCTCGGTATTGCCGGGATGGTATACCAATACCGAAAAAGAAATGGTGAATTTTGGGTCACCATGTTGCTTTTTCTGATGACTGGCCTTGCCATCGTGGTATTCCTTAACCAAACCCCATTTCAGCCCAGGGAACGCGATTATGCCTATGCAGGTTCCTTTTATGCTTTTGCTATATGGATTGGTCTGGGAGTTAGTGCATTGTCTGATTTACTTCAGAAAAAGCTAAGGGAAAACCAGGCCGGATTGCTTGCTTTGGCCTTGGCGCTGATTGTCCCGGCGCTTGTAATTGCCCAAAATTACGACGACCACAATCGCTCCGGTAGGTATGCTGCACGGGAATTGGGGAAAAACTACTTGCGCTCGTGCGAGAAAAATGCCGTTCTTTTTACCTATGGTGACAACGACACCTTTCCTCTTTGGTATGCTCAGGATGTGGAAGGCTTCAGACCCGACATACGGATTTGTAACGTTACCTTGTTAAGCGCAGGTTGGTATATCGATCAGATGAGGAAGAAAGTATACCGCTCGGAACCTCTGCCGATTAAAATGGCCCCTGAAAAGTATGAACACGATAAGCGGAATATTGTATTTGTTCAGGAGGCTATCGATCGTCCGGTCGAATTGAGCCAACTGTTGAATATTGCCCTCTCGGAAGACGACCGTGCCAAGGTACAAACCCAGGGTGGAGAAAGATACAGTATCATCCCTTCTAGGAAAGTGAAAATAACAGTCGACAAACAAAAGGTCCTTGCTTCAGGGACGGTTACTGAAGAAGAAGCGAACCTTATCGAAGATTCAATAGTGTTCGAATTGAAAGGCAATTATATAGCGAAAAATGAATTGGCCATACTCGATATTTTGGCCAACAACCATTGGGAGCGACCCATATATTTTGACCTGAGCGTGGTACAAACAATGAACCTGAAATTGGAAAAATATCTTAAACATGAAGGATTCGCCTTCCGCTTTGTTCCTGTAATTAATCGATCGAACCATGTGGGGAGTATCGACAGTAACTTGTTATACAAAAGGTTGATGGATGAATTCGAATGGGGAGGAATTGAAAATCCGGGTAATTTGATCGATGATGGCTTACAGAGAACAGTCGAGATTGTACAGATTAAACCTTCTTTCATCCGCCTTGCCGATCAATTATTCCAGGAAGGCGATACCCTGAGAAGCGAAAAAGTACTCGACCGTTTGGTTGAAATACTTCCTTATAAATCGTTTAATACTTCGATGAACGATGCCTATGTGGCCAGCCTATATTACCGGCTGAACCGTATTGAAAAAGGCGATCGAACCATAAAGCAAGTATCGGACGAGTGCTTCGAAAAAATTGAGTTCTATCTTTCGATGGGCTCCGGTTATGCTCCGGCGTTCCAATCCGAAATTAGCGACCAGGGCAACGTGCTCCGCATGGTAAGCGAAATTGCCCGGAAAGCGGGCCGTACTGAGTTGGTAGGGCAAATTGAAACCCGTGGCCGTACCTTGCTGGGGGATCTGTTTTCCTGAAAAATACTGCTTTGGAAAAAAAAACGATTCATTTCGAAGAAGTTGGTTTGGTGGTGTTCACTCGCCGCAGGAATTCCAGGCGCGTGAGTATTAGGATGAAAAGCGACCAAACCATCAGTGTGAATTATCCCTGGAACTTGCCAATGAATGAGGTTTTGGATTTTGTAAGGAAAAATACCGAATGGATCAACCATCAAAAAGAAAAGATCAATTCAAAACGGCATATTTACCAGGCAGGCGAATCGATCACGACAAAATATCATTCCGTCGAGATCCAAACCAACTCAGGTAAAAGGGCCTATGCCAATATTGAAAAAGATCGGGCTGTAATCGTTCTTCCACAAATCTTTAATATAGAGGAAGAAAAACACCAGGAATTCATCAGGAAAATTCTTGCTGAAGTGTACCGAAAGGAAGCAGTAGTTTACCTTACCAATAGGTTAATTGAACTGGCCCGACAATATGGATTTCAATATAAAAACCTCAGGATAAAAAAGCTCAGGAGCAAGTGGGGCAGTTGTTCGCGTGAAGGCAACATCAACCTGAATTTGTACCTGATGGCTCTGCCCGATCACCTGATCGATTACATCCTGCTCCACGAGCTGGCCCATACGGTCGAACCAAACCATGGGTCCGGGTTTTGGCGCTTGCTTAACCGGTTGACTGACCACAAGGCCGATCAACTGGATAAAGAAATAAAACAACATCGGATTGAATAATAAAGCTTTATGCTCGTTTTATTCAGTATTATTTCAATCTGGATTTTGACATTGTGATAAAAGAACAGATATGGCTATCGACATCGACGAAAAAGACCTTGACAAACTCATTTTAATAGGCGACAGGATATTGGTCAAACCTAAAAATCCTTCTGGACGCACGAAAAGCGGACTGTATTTGCCTCCAACCGTTCAGGAAAACGAATCGCTGCAAAGTGGATATGTGGTAAGGGTAGGCCCTGGTTACCCAATTCCGGCAATTAACGAAAGCGATGAGTTTTGGAAGGAAACCAAGGAAAAAGTAAAATATGTGCCTTTACAGGCCAGGATTGGCGACTTGGCGGTGTACCTCCCCAAAGGGGGGTTCGAGATCGAGTTCAACAAGGAAAAATACCTTATCCTTCCACAATCGGCCATCCTGATGTTGGTCCGCGACGAGGGGATGTTCGAATAAGCCCTGGTTCCCGCTTACAAAATTTCTTTAGCTTCGTTGTTGATGAAAGCCAAAGCTACGGTTAAAGGATCATCGCTGATCGAGGCATACTCATCAAGGATTTCGGTGGCCAGTTCCCCTGCCTGATCGTCGGGTTTGAGCTCATTGGCCGTGGCGCTTACCAGTTGCAGCATGCTTTGCCGCGCCGCGTTGACCATTGCCCAGGCCGTGGGTGAAACATAAATTTGTTGAGAAAGATTATGCTCGTACTCTTCCCTAATGGTATGCAATAACGCCTTTTGCAGTTCGAAAACGGTCATCCCGGGTTGAGTAAGCCTTAGGATCATTGATTCAGGCCTAATCCTTTCGAGTAAGAGCGCCAGACGCTCGTAAGCCTGTAAACGCAGCGGAAGGATTTGTTCCGAAAATTTCATCCTGAACTCCTGCTTTCGGTTCTTTTCAAATTGATCGAAAAAAGCTTTCAACATGTAATAAACAAATAGAAAGATGATAGCAAGGGGAAGAAGCATCGACATGCTAAATTCCAGAATTTTTATCCAATCCATATCTTTTTCTCCTATTTTTTGAGCATTTAGTTAATGTTTGATCAATATTTTGGTTAAAATTGATGCGAAAAGAAAAAAATAATACTTTCTTTTTTATCTTGCGCACCGATGCAAGTATACTGATTTTTGATGGTTTTAAAACGAAAAACCGGACAATTTACAGTAGGGTGTTTCGAATGAAAAATTGAGGTATTAATCAAAAAGGAAAAATTGAAGCGATGAATCCACAAGCAGAAGAGTTAAACCTGGTGATCAGGGAAAAGAACCCGGTAGTATTCGAGTTGCTATCCGAAAGGGGCAAAAACATCTATTTCCCAAAGAAAGGAATTTTGGGTCAAACTGCCGATGCAAAAAGCACAAAGATCAATGCCACAATCGGCACTGCTGTCGAGGATGATGGTTCGCCCATGAGGCTCGAGTCCATTGCCGGAAAAATAGGCATCGATCCTTCGCTTGCTTTTCCCTATGCCCCAAGCTTTGGTCGCCCCGACATAAGGGCCCGATGGAAACAATTGCTTTACATCAAAAATCCAACGTTGGCAGGTAGAGAAATCAGCTTGCCCATCGTGACCAATGCCCTGACCCACGGCGCCAGCATGGTCGGTTACCTGTTTATGGATGAAGGTGATGAAGTGATCGTGCCAAATTTGTTCTGGGGAAACTACAACCTCATCCTTGCGAATGCATACGGAGCCATACTTACCCCTTTTAATTTATTTAAAAACAATGGTTTCGATCTCGAAGCTTTTGAAACAAAGTTGAATAGCGGTCCAATCGGGAAAAAAATCGTGATGTTGAATTTCCCTAACAACCCATCGGGATATTCGCCCACCATACAGGAAAATAAAGCCATTGCTGAGGTCATCCTGAAATCGGCTAAATGCGGTAATAAAATTGTGGTCATCTCCGACGATGCTTATTGGGGATTAGTTTACGAGGAAGGCATTGAGCATGAGAGTATTTTTGCCTTGTTAAGCAATATTCACGAAAATGTGCTGGCTGTGAAAATCGATGGGCCCACTAAAGAAGATTATGTTTGGGGTTTCAGGATTGGTTTTATTACTTATGGGATCAGTGGGGGCGATGCAGCCCTGTTTGGCGCACTCGAATCGAAAACTGCCGGAGCCGTGCGTGGAAATATCTCGAACGCATCGAACTTGTCGCAGTCGCTCCTGATGTTGGCCTACGACTCGGGTTCATACGAACAGGAAAAAGAAGCAAAATACAAGCTGTTAAAAAGTAGGTATTTGGGCGTAAAAGAAGCACTTAAGGATGGTCGGTTCAACGATTGCTTCCAAGCCTTGCCTTTTAATTCAGGTTATTTCATGTGTGTGAAACTGGCTCCTGGTATCGATGGAGAAACCTTGCGACATCTGCTGATTTCAAAATACAGCATCGGGGTAATCAACTTAAATAATATAATCAGAATCGCTTTTTCGGCAGTGGCCAATAAAGATATTGAAGCCCTGTTCGAAGGAATCTATTCAGCCTGTAAAGAAATAAAAAAATAGTAAGTGTTTCATTATAAATGGAAAGCTGCTCCAGGGGGGCAGCTTTCTGTGTTTTCGACGCAACCATTAAATCCATCCTCCCATCTTTAGACAGTGCCCAAAACCGGCATCGTGGTTTTTTAGAAAATGTCTTTATTGTCATCTAATTAATATCAACATGAAAACACAACTTTTTTTCGCTGCCCTTTTTTTCTTATTTATAACAAGCGCTTGCGAATGGTTTAATCCGGGAGAGGAAACCAAAATCATCGAACTTGATCAGAAGTCGGCTCAACTGGTTAACAGCAATAACTCATTTGGGTTGAACTTGTTTGAGACCATTGTTTCAGAAGAATCTGCCACGAAAAACCTGATGATTTCGCCGCTCAGCGTAAGCCAGGCATTGTCGATGACCCTGAACGGCGCCAAGGAAAATACCTTCGAGCAAATGAAACAAACCCTGTCGTTCAACTCTTTAAACCTCGATGAAATCAATAAGAGCAACCTTTCCTTAACTGGTTCTTTGCTCAGCCACGACAAAAATGTGACAATGCAGATTGCCAACTCGATATGGCATAGAAAGGACTGCTCCCCAAAATCTGATTTCGTTTCGAACAACAAAACGTATTATAATGCCGAAGTGAATGGCTATGACCCGTTGCAGCCCGAAAAGGCTTGTAAAGCTATGAACGATTGGGTAAGCGAAAACACCAAAGGAAAAATCGATCAAATAATCGATGAGGTAAAACCCGAAAATGTTCTTTTCCTCATCAATGCCATCTATTTTAAGGCCGAATGGAAAACCCAGTTTAAAAAGATCAACACCGAAAAAATGCAGTTCACACTTGATAATGGCACCGAAAAAGAGGTGCAAACCATGATCGGGAAAGTGAAATTGAACTACATCAACGAAGAGCAATATTCTGTAGTGAAACTTCCCTATGGTTCTGGAAAATTCAATATGTTGGTATTTTTGCCCGAAGAGGGAATTACTTCTAACGAAATTGCCCCATTGCTTCAAAATTTCGATTTTTCGGTTCTGAATGGTAGTCAGTATGTTGAAAGGGAAATTTGGCTGCCAAAATTTGAGTTCAGTTATGAACGTAAACTGAACGAAGACCTGGTGCACCTTGGCATGAGCGATGCCTTCGATGCAAGCCTGGCCAATTTCAATAACATGGCCAATGTCGGTCTGCACATTTCGGAGGTGAAGCACAAAACTTATATTAAAACCGATGAAGAAGGCACTGAGGCTGCTGCAGCCACATCGGTTACGATGAACTTTACTTCTATCGGACCTGAAGGTGTGATCAGGATCGATCGCTCGTTTTTGTTCGCCATTGTCGAGGAGGATACCAATGCGATCTTGTTCATGGGTAGGGTGTTCGATCCTTCAGAGTTATAAAGAAGATCAATTGCTGGAGGGGAAAAAATTAACTTGCTATTGATAATGAAGAAGAAAAAGACGAATATTGGTAAGTGTTTTTAAAGGAATTATTGTGCTTTCCAAGCTTAATCCATGAATTAAAAACGAACGAAATGGAAATAAAAAAAATCATTATCCCGCTGGTTTTACCAATCCTCTTTATTGTGTTTGCTTTAGTTTGCGTGATGGTTTGGCTCCATCGGGGCCAATCGGCCCGTTGGTTAGCCCGAAAGCTGAAATTGGGGGGGATCATCATCACCCTGACCACGGTTAGTACCGGCTGTCCTCTGGTTGTAACGTGTTATGCCCCTGTGGAACCCAATCGTTTTGAATTCGACAAACTGGATGATTCTTATAATGTAACTGCCGACCTACCTGAAGATTCCGTGTTAACTGGCAAATTGACCAGTCGCGATGGGGATAAGTTTACCTTTAAAATTACAAAAAACGATACGGTCGATATTCAGGAAGGGGAAGTTTTTGCCATTGACGGGGCTTTTGACCAGAATCCTGAAGCCTTCAAAATAACAATCAACAGCCAATTGGATACCGGAATGTATGGGCTGTCGTTTTTCCAGGAAGAGATTATTGATGATCAGGCTCAAAAATACCAGGTAGATCAAAAAAAATTGAAAATAGAATGATCGGTTTTTTTGGAGAAAAAAAGAATGAAATTGGGTACTTGCTCTTTGAAGTGACCTCGCGTTGCAACCTTCGTTGCCTATATTGTTACAACCATTGGAAAAGGCCCGGCGAAGTTGCTCCCGCTGAAGTTCCTTACCACAAGGTCCATTGGTTGTTAAAAATGCTTTTTAAGAAAAACAAAGTCAGACACATTACCTTCACTGGTGGCGAGCCCTTAATGTACGAACGACTGGTTGAGCTGATCTTGTTTTGCCGAATGAAAGGAGCTTCGGTTTCGGTGATCACCAATGGCCAAGCTGGCAACTCTTTGTATTTCTCGCGTTTGATCCGATTAGGGGTCCAGCTTTTTCAACTTCCGGTACATGCTCCCACCGCGGCGGTTCACGATCAGTTGACCCAATCGTTGGGTTCCTGGCACCGATCGCTGCAAACCGCAACCACCATATCCAACCTTGGGGGAAGAGTAATCCCGGGAATCGTGATAACCAAGCTGAATTTCAATTTAGTAGGAGAAACCTTGGCGCTACTAAGCTCAAAAGGTTTTAACAGGGTAATGCTTAACCGGTACAATATCGGCGGCCAAGGAATGCTTTGTTCCGACCGCATTACACCGAGTTCAGAAGAACTAAATGCGGCCTTTTCTCAGGCAAACAGTGCAGCTGCTCGTTTGCAGCTTGAACTTTCTTCAAATGTATGCACCCCTCATTGCGTGGTTTTACCTTCCAACTATCCATACATTACCTTTTCAAACTGCTCGCCCGATTTGGCTAAGCGCCCTTTAACCCTATCCGCCAATGGCAATGTCCGGTTTTGCAACCATTCGCCTTCAGTATTAGGCAATTTATACACGAACACCTTAGCTGAAATCATCAAACTAAACTGGGATCAGTACAGTACTTTTGTTGTACCCGAGTTTTGTGCCCGGTGCACCGTTTACAATAAGTGCCTTGGAGGCTGCAGGGCTGCGTCGGAACAACTTGGAAAAGGATTTGACCAGGTTGATCCTATTGTTTATCAGAAAGATAATGATCTGCTAAAAAAACAAATAATCTCCGTATGAAAGGCCAGTGGTTTTTACTAACGTGCCTCCTTTTTTTCTGTGGATGTGAGCACGAAATGGAATACCGTGGAAATGAAGTGAAATTGAAGGAGGTCAAAAACGAACAAAATGAAGTTATTGCCAACTATGCTTACAATGATAAAGGCTTTCTGAAAAGCATGTGGTCGATCCCCTTTGAGGAGTTTTCAAAAGAAAAATTGGAGCTTACCTATGAGTACGATTCCAAGGACAGGCTATCAAAGATTCGTGGTTATGTACCGGGCAATCCCATCATGTCGAGCATGATGGCCTTTGAACATCATGTGGCCTATACCTACGAGTATGATCTTCCTGATGGGGCATGGTCGCTTACTACTGAAAATAGTTTCGACATTGAGCCCAAACAAGAGGGGTGGACTTTTAAAGTAAGGTACAAAAGAATCAATGAGAATGTAATTGAGGGCACTAACATGAATAAAAATCAGGAGGCAGAGGGATACCGGATACTATGGTTTTTCAACGAAGGGGGAAACCTGGTCGAGTTGCAAAACTGGTTTGTCAATCAAGATGGAGAAGATCAACTTTCGTTTAAAACCCTGTTTGAATACGATAATGGACATAACCCTTTTTATAACCCGTTTATTCTTAGCGATCAATCGAAAAACAACATGATAAAAAAGACGGAAATTGGATACGATTCTTCTGTGCCAATGGGAGTTTCATATACGTCAAGCTATCGATACGAGTATTCCTATAATCGTAAAAATTACCCGATTAGACGCACAACAACCCTCCCCAATACAATAAGCAAAGTAGAATATTTTGAGTACTATTAAAAAGTAATTAACTTAAAGAATTTTTATATCCTAAGGGGGTTTGCCCAGTTTCTCGTTTGAAAAATTTGGTAAAATACGATTGGTCGTTAAAGCCCAGCAGATTGGCTATTTCGCTGACTCCCAGGTTGGTGTGGGCCAGAAGCCGTTTTATTTCAAGAATTTGCTTTGAATGTATGACCTGGGCGGTAGTTTTTCCGGTTAAGGATTTAATGGTTTGTGTAAGATGGTTTGCCGTAACTGCAAGGAGAGAGGCATATTGTTGAACGCTCAGATTTTGGTGGTACTTTTCTTCTACCAGCTGATAAAAACGTTTGACCAGTAAGTGTCCCTTTCCTTTTGAAGTCATCCGTTCTTCTTCGGGATAGAGTTTGGCACAGGTTGCCAGAATCAGATCGAGCAACGAACGCAAAAGTTCCGATGAAAAAACGGGTAAAAGGGCTTCTGAAAGAGCTTTTTCAAATAAACTTTCAAGGAAATATTGTTCACTTTTGTCTTTCAACACCAAGGGTGGATTGGTTTTCTGTATGGTGAAAAAAAAAGGAAACTCGATGAGTCGGTTTTGATTGCTGCGGTCATTCAGGTAGAAGTCGGGGGTGAAAATATAGATATAGCCCTCGATGTCGTTCGAGAACTCAAATTCATGGGCTTGACCCGGCGACATGAAGAAAATGCAGGGGGGGGCAATAGGGTAACGGTTCCCGTCGATAACATGAGATCCGGTTCCTCTGGTTAGAAACAATACTTCGAAAAAATCGTGCCGATGGGGATATTTCACTTGAAAATGCCGACGTGCATCGAAGGGTTCCACCTGGAAGGGTTGCCGGTCGCGATCGGGTGGACTGAATGTTTTCAGGCTGTATACAGGGAGTTGATCCGATGCTGTTTTCATACACGTGGTTTTGAATAAAAAAAACAGTAAGTTATCGATCGAGAGAATAACTTACTGTATGTATAGTGAAAATAGGGCATTAATCTCCTTTGGAAAGCATTTCGTCGCGTTCGCGTAAGAACTCGGATAGCCTTTCGATGGGCGATCGTGTGATGGCAATACGGCCCGAGCGGATAAACTGCAAGACTTTGAATTGGTTCATTTCTTCGAAAAATGATTGGGTCTCAATTTTGTTCCCTGTTTTTTCAATTACCGTATATTCTTTTGTAATTTCGAGGATTCTTGCATTATACTTCCTGATCAAGGTCTCAATTTTATTGCTGGCAGTAAGATCTTCAGTTGAAACCTTCATAAGCGAAATTTCCTGGAAGATCAGTTCCTCGTTGGTGTGGTAAAAAGCCTTGAGCACTTCGACCTGTTTCTCGATTTGCTGTACGATCTTTTTCACCTGCTCTTCGGTTGATTCAACCACGATGGTGAACTTGCTGATCCCTTTTAGAGCAGATTCAGAAACCGTGAGGCTTTCAATGTTGACCTTTCGCCGTGTAAAAACGATCGTGATCCGGTTCAACAAGCCGATATTGTTCTCGGAGTAGGCTATGATATTATATTCTTGTTTCATTTCGATTGTTTTTAGAATCTGTTTTCGTTCTCTTGGTAATCCGTTATTATTCCGGTTTTTCTAGTATAACTTCTGAAACACTTGCTCCTGCGGGAACCATTGGGAATACATTGTCTTCTCGTTCGGATACCACTTCAAGAAGGAAGGGGCCGTTGTGTTTCAACATCGCTTCTACTGCGCTTTCCAGTTGGCTGCTTTGGGTAACTCTTGCAGCCTCAATACCATAAGCCGAGGCTAATGTCAGGAAGTCGGGGCTCTTAATTTCAGTAAACGAATACCTTTTCTCAAAAAAGAGTTCTTGCCATTGGCGGACCATCCCAAGAAAATGATTGTTCAGGATAACGATTTTTACAGGGATATTTTCCTGGGCAATAGTTCCCAGTTCCTGAAGAGTCATTTGGAAACCGCCATCCCCGATGAAGGCGACCACTGTACGGTTGGGCTGGCCTAATTGTGCCCCGATTGCAGCAGGCAAACCAAAACCCATGGTGCCCAATCCCCCCGAGGTTACAAAGCTACGCGAGCTGGCAAAGGTCGAATAACGTGCAGCAATCATTTGTTGTTGGCCTACATCGGTAACCACAATGGCTTTGCTGTTTGTCTTTTGCGAGACCATACGAACTACTTCACCCATGGTGCTTTTCCCATTGTTGCGGTGCAGGTCTTTTTTAATTACTTTTTCGAACTCGGTTTCAAAACAAGCTTTAAACTCATTGATCCATTCCTGATGCTGGTTCTTTTCAATTTTAGGCATGAGGAGTCCAAGCACTTTTTTTGCATCGCCTAAAACCGGATAATCGGCTTTGATGATTTTATGGATTTCAGCAGGATCGATTTCGATGTGAATGATTTTGGCTTGTTTGGCATAAGCGCTGACCCTCCCGGTTACCCGGTCGTCGAAACGCATGCCCACGGCAATCAAAAGGTCGCATTCGTTGGTTTTAATGTTCGGGGCATAATGGCCGTGCATTCCCAACATGCCCATATTGAGCGGATGGTCTGAAGGTAAGGCCGAGTTGCCCAATAAAGTCCAGGCCGCCGGAATGTTGGCTTTGTCAATCAGTTCAGCAACTTCTTTTTCGGCCCCTGAAATAACCACTCCATGCCCCACCAGCAAGAAGGGTTTCTTTGCTTTGTTGATGGCTTCGGCCGCCGCATCAACTTGTTTCATGTCGATGGGTCTTGAAGGAACATAACTTCTTATTTTAGTGCACTTGTGGTATTCGAAGTCGAGTTCGGCAAATTGAACATCCTTGGCAATGTCGATCAGTACGGGTCCTGGTCGGCCAGTAGTGGCAATATGAAATGCTTTTGCCACGATCGTGGGAATTTCATCAGCATTGGTTATCTGATAATTCCATTTGGTAACCGGCATCGACATGCCAACGATGTCTGATTCTTGAAAAGCATCGGTGCCAAGGAGAGGTGAAGCTACCTGGCCGGTGATACAGACTAGCGGGGTAGAATCGATCATGGCATCGGCAATCCCGGTGAGCAGGTTGGTCGCTCCTGGCCCTGAGGTGGCGAAGCAAATCCCCGGTTTTCCCGTAACCCTGGCATAACCTTGGGCTGCATGGATAGCACCCTGTTCATGACGGGCTAATATATGGTTTATTTTTTGACGATGGTCATACAGTGCATCGTACACTGGCATTATGGCTCCGCCGGGGTACCCGAAAATGGTTTCAACCCCTTCGGCCAACAATGAGCGCATCAGCGCTTCCGATCCGTTTATTTTTTCAGCCATTTCAATGTTGTTTATCTGTTAATTAATCAATTATTCTGATTGCCCCCTTATCAGAGGAGGAAACCATTTTGGCATAAGCTTTTAAGGCTTTACTGATTTTCCGATCACGGTTGGGTTTCCAGGCATTCGTCCCTTTTGCTTCTTCTGCTGCCTGCCTTTGTTTCAATTCATGATCGCTAATCAGCAAGTTGATTTTACGTTCAGGGATATCAATCTCGATGGTATCGCCATTGCGGACTAAGGCAATTGCGCCTCCTGCTGCTGCTTCAGGCGAAACATGCCCGATGCTCAAGCCTGAGGTTCCTCCCGAAAACCGGCCATCGGTTACCAGGGCGCAGGCTTTATCGAGTTTCATTGATTTGATATAGGAAGTTGGGTACAGCATTTCCTGCATCCCCGGACCCCCTTTTGGCCCTTCGTATAAAATGAATACCACATCACCTGCTTTGACGGCATCGCCAAGGATGCCATTACAAGCTTGTTCTTGTGAATGGAAAACTTTGGCTGTTCCCCTGAACTTGAACACCGAGGGATCGACCCCTGCTGTTTTCACGATGCAGCCGTCTGTGGCAATATTGCCAAACAGCACG
>CAZSIK010000023.1:7248-26670 GCA_964606515.1 uncultured Prolixibacteraceae bacterium | reverse complement strand
ATTGGTTTGATCTGCAATAGATACAAAGTGGGCAAATGGTTGTTTTCGTCGGGTTCAAGATCGAGGGCATATTCCATTTCCAGAGGAGCCCCCATAGCTTGCTTAATGATATTGAGCAGTAAACGTAGCGCCATGGGCAAGGGAACCTTATTGTATTTCAAAATATTGGCAAAATCAACCACGCGGTTCCCCCTGATCGCGATGCCAGGCACCATTTCATCGTTTTCAGGGTCGTAGGTCGAAACACAATGTTCCAATCCGCCATCTTTAACCCCTTCGCGTAACTTGATTTTTTTTATGGCACACATTTCACCCTGTTCACTCAATATGAATTCGGTATTTTTCATGTCGAGCGCATAAAATTCAGTTTGGGTTTCCTGGAGCAAATCCCCAGGTAAAAGGGTGTTCAACTTTGGATAGCGTGGGCAAAAGCGATACGATTTCTCTCCTCCTACCACATAAAGGCCCAAACCAACACAGGCAACCGAAAAACCATCTTCCGGCTTCATGTGTGAAACAGGATAATAATTGTACGATTGGGCTACCCCACTCATCTGTGGATAAAAATTACCGTTGTATTCATGCCCTACCAATTCTTGAATGATAATTGCCATTTTTTCTTCTTCGATCTTGTAATTTACTGCATTGAAGTAATTTCTTGCAGGGGTATCGAAGGTTGAAGCGTAAACCAGCTTGATTGCCGTTTTGAGTTGTTCGAGCCGAACATTAATATCGGGATGGTTATTGGGCAATAAATAAGTGGCATACACACCGGCAAAGGGTTGCATTAAAGAATCTTCAAACAAACCCGAGGATCTGACTGCCAAAGGTTTTTTCATCATGAAGAGGTAGTGGAAAAGCTTCTCGTTCAACGATTCGCTCAAGTTTCCAGCCAGGAAAAACTCTTTAAGATTTTGATAATTTTTTTGAATTATTATCTTATTATACAGATTATTGACTTCAATGAAGGCTTCAAATTCATGAGCTCCTATTATGGCCGTAGCCGGAATCCGAATATTGATATCGGGAATGATTTTTTTGAATTCAATATTTTCGATGAAATTCGATAGAAATGCAAGACCCCTACCCTTTCCTCCGAGCGAACCTTTACTAAACCTGGTTATATAACGGTTCCCGGTAACCAGACCAGGGTCGAAGTTCACAATTCGGCCCCGGAGCTGTTGCATTTTCACCTTTTGAAACACGTC
Source organism: uncultured Prolixibacteraceae bacterium (assembly GCA_964606515.1). Taxonomy (GTDB): domain Bacteria; phylum Bacteroidota; class Bacteroidia; order Bacteroidales; family Prolixibacteraceae; genus CAZSIK01. The sequence goes on along the minus strand of CAZSIK010000023.1, from coordinate 25,462 downwards.
GAGGATAAACTCTCTCAAGCCTTGCTTATGCTCAAATTCCTCAATAGCCATTAACTTCAGCCGTTCTGCCATGTTGATTTCGCCGCGGGCCATGAGCCATCGTGAAAAGGCATTTTCGTGGCCATGAAAAATTAACGACTCGAGTGGAACGCGTTTCATCAATTCCTGAAATTCATGCAAAGTTCTTGCTTCAGCAACCTTTCGGCCATCGGGCATGAGAAATTCAAAATTTCCAAAACCCAATTTTTTGTGAATAAAATTGTAAATATCTTTTGAAAGGCTATCTGAATTTTTATTGATAAAATCGGCTTCACATTCAATGGCCCGTTTCAGATTTTCCTTGTCGTGCGACTGGAGGAGCAAGGGGATGGGGAAGGCTGATCGTTCTCTTACCAACCGCAAGAGCTCTACCCCGGCATCATCGTCATCCTTCCCGTTCCTGAAAAATTTTACATCGCTGATTACGGCCAGGAGGTTATCCTTATATCGCTCAATTATTTCGTAGGCATCTTCAAAATTACTAACTAACAATATCTTAGGTCGGGCTTGCATCTTCATGATCATGTGCAATTCATCAACCGAATCGTCGGTTACAAGGTCCTGGGTTTGAAGCATGATGCTGGAATAGATCAAGGGTAGGTAGCGAGAATAATATTTCACCGAATCTTCAACCAGAAGGATGATCCTGACTTTTCCCAACTCCACATCGGGAGCAGTGTTTTTTTTGTCCTCGATGTATTTGATCATGGCCATAAAAATCGAGGTATTGCCATTCCATACGAACACCCTGTCGATGCATTCAAGAGGTTCAGCTACTGCGCAAAAATAAGAGAGATCGTAATTGTTGTTCACCAGTAACAAAACTGGCAATGTTGGATTAATCTCATGAATTATTTTTGCTGCCTCGATGGGCACAACACGATCGGACCCCGCCATGATGATGACCATATCGAAATACTTGGCATTCAATTGGCCCTTTGCCTCATCGATTGTATTTACGCTTGAAAAACGGGGGGCAGAATAAAGGTTCAACTGAAGGTATTCACCAAAAATTTTATCCGAGAACTGCCCTTCCCTAACAATTGCATAGGCATCGTACCGTGTTGCCAGTAGTAAAATTTCTTTGACCTTAAAGGGCATCAGGTCATTAAAAATATCCCGGTCGGTTTTTCGCTTAACATATATTGAAGAGAGTGTCAAAGAATCAATATCGATCATAACAAGCAGTTTTTTTAATCTTATTTCAAAAAATAAAATTAAGGTTTTATTTAAAGAAAACCATTGCTGCTATTGACAATCTGATTTTATTAGTTTAAATTTTTGATAAAATTGTTCTAAATGATTTTTTTCACGGTTTATACCCTTTTTAAATGGCTACTTTTGTGCCACAATTAAATTTGGACTTTTTTTTTCTACAATATAGAATATGGATTTACTCACTCAAATCAAACAAAACGCTGTAAAGTTGGGAAAAAGGATCGTTCTGCCCGAAGGAAACGAAGCCCGCACCCTACAAGCAGCATCGATTATCCTAAAGGAGAAGACAGCATGTATAATCCTTCTGGGCAACGAAAATGAAATTCAAAAGAAAGCAACAGAATTGGGTGCCGATTTAACTGGGGCAGAAATCATCGACCCGCTTACTTCTCCACGACGCGATGCCTACGCTGACAAGATGGTAGAAATCAGAAGTTCGAAGGGATTAACCCGCGAGGAAGCCCTCAAAATGCTGAACGACCCCTTATGCTTTGGCCCGATGATGATCAAATGCGGAGATGCCGATGGGGAGCTTGCCGGCGCAATCAATGCCACTGGCGATGTGTTACGCCCAGCATTTCAATTTGTGAAAACCTTACCTGGTTGCAGCGTGGTTTCAGGTGCCTTCCTCATGTTCACCGGGAAAAATTTTGGGCATAATGGGGTATTGGTTTTTGCCGATTGCGCCGTGATGCCCGACCCTGATGCCAAACAACTGGCCGAGATCGCTGTTGCCACTGCACGTACTGCCAAAGCCATTGTGGGCATGGAACCCCGTGTGGCGATGCTGAGCTTCTCCACCAAAGGCAGTGCCAAACACCCGGCGGTTGATAAAGTGGTTGAAGCTACACGCCTGGCTAGGCAAATGGCCCCCGATCTGCTTATCGATGGGGAAATGCAGCTCGACGCAGCCCTGGTTCCCGAAGTTGGCCTCCTTAAATCGCCCGACAGTCCGGTAGCTGGCCAAGCCAACGTGTTGGTATTCCCTTCCCTCGAAGCCGGAAATATCGGTTACAAACTGGTACAACGCCTTGCTGGCGCCGAAGCAGTTGGCCCAATATTACAGGGGATGGCCGCTCCCATCAACGACTTATCGAGGGGATGCTCGGTCAGCGATATCGTAAACATGGTTGCCATTACAGCAAACCAGGCAAGCCTATCATAAATACAATATTATAATATGTCAGATCTGATTATAGAATCGATTGAAGATTTTGGACTAAGCAAAAAAAACAAATCTTCAAAGCTATTTAGTAAAGTGGGGATTGTGGGATGTGGAAACGATGGCCAGTATATCGCGAGGGTTTGCAGTTCATATGGGCTTGAAGTAATTTTTGTGGAGCAATCGGAGGAGAAAATCCGCTGGTCGCTTTCCAAGATTGAAGCCATCATGGATAGCAAAATCCAAAACTGGGGTGCCACCGAATCGGAGAAGAAAGCGGTAATGTCGAGAATTACCGGCACAACAAAAATCAACGACCTTAAGGATTGCGATTTGGTTATCGAGGCCATGCGTACCGACTACAAAAGCCGAAGCCTCGACGACCGTAGGAAAGTGTTCGAAGACCTTGAAAAAATTGTCGACCGTAAGTGCATTATTGCCACCAACTCCACCATCGTGATTGTTTCCGATCTTTCGGAAAACCTTGTGTATAAAGACCGCTGCATCAGCATTCATTTCATGATTAACTCGAACGAATCGCGTATCGTGGAAATTACTAAAGGGTTGCATACTTCGAACGAAGTATACGATAAGGTGAACCAATTTGTGAAAATGCTCAACCGGATTGTCATCCCTGTTGAAGAATCGGTTGGCCTGATCAGTGTAAGGATGTTCACAATCATGTTGAACGAAGCATGCGAAATGGTACTGGAAGGAGTTGGCTCTATCGATGATGTGGAAAAAGTTATGATGACCGGTTACGGGATGCGATTAGGCCCATTCTCGATTGCCGATATCATGGGACTCGACCGGGTAGCCCGATGGATGGACAACCTGTTCAACGATTTCGGATCACCAAGATACAAACCAAATCCACTCATCAAAAAGCTATTGAGAATGCAATACTACGGAGTTTCCTCGAAAAGGGGATTTTTCAGGTACGACGATGAAGGGAAACGCATTAGGTAAAACCACTGATTGTAAATAAATAAAATGAAGATATTAGTATTGAATTGCGGTAGTTCGTCCATTAAATTCCAGTTTTTTAATATGGACAACCATACCGTACTGGCAAAAGGCCTTGTTGAAAAAATTGGGCTGAATGGTTCCTGTTTGAAACTAACCAAACAAGATAACCAGAATGTGTTGTTCAATGGCGAAATTCTCGACCATAAAACCGGTATCGAATATGTTCTGGGAGTGTTAACCAGCCAGAAACACGGTTGTATCCCCGATCTTTCCGATATTTCGGCTGTGGGCCATCGCGTGGTTCACGGCGGAGAATGGTTCAACTCGAGTGTCCTGATTAACCAGGATGTCATAAAGGCCATGGAAAAGTGCATCGACCTTGCTCCATTACATAATCCGCCAAACCTTAAAGGAATTGAGGCCATCAGCGAATTGATCCCCGACAAACCCCAAGTAGGCGTTTTCGATACAGCCTTCCACCAGACCATGCCCCGTCATGCCTTCATGTACGGGATTCCTTACAGCCTTTATGAAAAATATTCCATCAGAAGGTATGGTTTTCACGGCACCAGCCATCGCTATGTGAGTGAGAGGGCATGCGAAATTCTAGGAGAAAACTATACTTGTAAGAAAATCATCACTTGTCACCTGGGCAATGGGGCTTCAATTACAGCCATAGAAAAAGGAAAGTCGATCGATACCTCGATGGGCTTCACTCCTGTGGAAGGTTTGCTGATGGGCACCCGCTCGGGTGATCTCGACATTGGGGTGGTTACCTACCTGATGGAAAAAGAAAAAATTGGCACCGACTCGGCTTCTACCTTGTTTAACAAGCACAGTGGGGTACTGGGGATCACCGGGATCTCGAGCGATTTCCGCGACATCAGGCAAAAAGCCGACGAAGGGCACGAACGGGCCTTGTTGGCCCTCGATATGTACGATTACCGGATCAAAAAATACATAGGTGCCTACACTGCCGCCATGGGGGGCTGCGATATGCTCATCTTTACGGGTGGCATTGGCGAAAACTCGGCAAAAACCCGGGCAGGTGTTTGCCAGGACATGCAATGGTTGGGTTTTGATATCGATGAAGATAAAAATTTAAACAACAGAGGTAATGAAGGATTGATCTCCTCTGAAAATTCGAAAGTAAAAATCATGGTAATCCCAACCAACGAGGAGCTCATGATTGCCCTCGATACCAAAAAAATAATCGAAGACTTATCCTAAGTCCTTTGCTTGTTCCGCTAATCACATAGTACACATACTTCGTGCCGGGGGTTGATCAACAACACCGGCACTTTTTTTGACCGGTTGACCAGCCTCATCTCGAAAGGCCCAAAAATATAATCAGGCAGGGAAAGGTTGTAACTGCCTGCTGCAACAAATAAATCAGAAGGCTGCAAACCATTCAGGATGTATTGATGAATTTTCCAGCTGCTTACTTTCTCCTTGTTAAGCCGGAACGGAAATTTGAACTTCTGATAAAACAACAAGATGGAGTCGAGGTTTTCGCTGACCTTTTCACGTAAGTCACGCTCATTTTCGGTAGGTTCAACCAACACGATCTCCGAATGGTTCATCCTGCCGAAATAACTGCCCCACAACGCCGCATCTTTAGCTGAAGCCCGAAAATCGACAGGAATATGCAGCCTTTGAAAACGACTAGTAAGCGGATCGGTTTCTTTCGTGAACAAAAATGGGATACGCGAGTGGTGGAAGGCATTAAGCAAGGAAAGGTTCATCCGTCCCGGAAGACAAAATAGGATTGATTCGTGTTCTTCTGATAAGGACAAAATGAGGTCTATTAAGCGCCCTTTCCTGACCAGCACCGAATAGGGCACCTGCCTTAGATGAGCTTGCAACAACCTGATCAACTTATTGATTCCCGAATTATAATCCTCTCTTTGCCGCTTTGTCTTATAATTCGAAAAAAAACAAATCTCCTTCCCCAGGAATAACGCGATGTATAGGGCATACAAGGCTGCCGTTTCAAGCTCTTCGGCGCGGTTGCACCAAAGACATATCTTTTGGTTTGCTTGTTTTTTCCTATCCATGCCGTAATTTATGATTTGATGTTGCCTCTTCTTTCCAAAGAATACAACTTCTGTAAAAAATCATCTCAAAGGAAACAGTTATTTTTTAAATTGGCACTAAAAATTATCTGAATGATAAACCAGCAACTGATTAAACCCACCAGCATTGTGGTATTGGGAGCCTCTGACAACATCAGGAAACCAGGGGGTAAATTACTTAAGAACCTGATCGACAGTCATTACACGGGTCAATTATTGGTTATAAATCCTTTAAGGAAGCAAGTTCAAGGTCTTCCTTCATGGACCTCGGTTGATGACTTTCCCGGTGCCGATTTGGCAGTGCTGGCCATTCCCGCTAGTGCTTGTCCAAATGCAATTAAAGTATTGGCTCAACAAAAAGGGGTGAAAGCCTTTGTTGTTATTTCAGCAGGTTTTAGTGAATTGGACCAGGATGGAGCTCTGTTGGAACAAGAAATGCTGCGATATGCCAACGAAGCAGGGGCCGCCTTATTGGGCCCCAACAGCATCGGGCTCATTACCCCTTTTCATGCTTCGGTTTTTACGAGTCCAACTCCAAAAATCGACCCGAATGGTGTCGATTTCGTTTCCAGCTCGGGAGCTACGGCTGTCTTCATCATGGAGTCGGCCATCCCCAAAGGAGTTCACTTTCATTCGGTATACTCCGTAGGGAACGCGGTGCAAATTGGGGTGGAGGAAGTGCTGGCCTTTTGGGACGAGACCCACGATCCCGAAACTTCCCCTAAAGTAAAATTACTTTATCTCGAAAACATCCGGAATCCCGACAAACTCTTGCATCACTCTGTTTCTTTGATCCGGAAAGGATGCAGGATTGCGGCAATAAAAGCAGGTTCAACTGAAGCCGGAAGCCGGGCTGCCTCCTCCCATACCGGGGCAATAGCCAGCCCCGACCTCGCGGTTGAAGCCCTTTTCAGGAAGGCGGGCATTGTTCGTTGCTATGGCCGTGAAGAACTGACCACGGTGGCCTGCGTCTTCCTGAGCAAAGCAATGAAAGGAAAAAACATGGCCATCATTACCCATGCGGGCGGTCCTGCCGTGATGCTCACCGATGCACTTGAAAACGGGGGGCTTAGTATCCCTGCCATTCCCGATTCCCTGGCAAAAAAAAGGCTTAAAGAAGCTTTGTTGCATGGTTCCTCGGTAGAAAACCCTTTTGATATGTTGGCCACTGGTCAGGAACAACATTTGGAGGCCATTATCGATGCTTGTGAACACGATTTTGACGCGGTTGATGCAATGGCCGTAATATACGGCAGTCCGGGTTTATTCCCAGTAGGAAATGTATATAAGTTGCTCGATAAGAAGATGAAAAGTTGTAAAAAGCCCATCTTCCCCATCCTACCCTCGGTAACCAATGTGCACGACGAATTGGCTTATTTTTTATCGCATGGCAACGTGAATTTTCCCGATGAAGTATTACTGGGAAGAGCTTTGGTAAAAGTGTACAACACGCCGGCCCCTCAAAGTGAAGAGCCAAATCTCGAAGGAGTGGATCTAGCCAAATTAAAAAGTTTACTTGACCAAGCTCCCGACGGATACCAATCGCCCGGAATGGTTAGAGCCCTGTTGGAAACAGCTTCGGTGATACTGGCCAGGGAACAGGTAGTACACACCCCCGAGGAAGCCATTTTTGCCGCCCAAGACCTTGGCTACCCGGTAGTAATGAAAGTACTTGGCCCCCTTCATAAAACCGATGTTGGTGGGGTATGCCTAAATATTCGTTCTGATGAAACCATACGAAAAGAATTTTCAAGGATGATGAACATTGTAGGGGCTAAAGGAATTTTGCTGGCCGAAATGCTTTCGGGTACTGAACTTTTTATCGGGGCAAAATATGAAGACAAATTCGGGCATATCATGCTTTTCGGGTTGGGAGGTATTTTTGTTGAAGTACTGAAGGATGTGAGCTCAGGATTGGCCCCTCTCAGCGAAGCCGAGGCTTTGTCGATGGTTCGAAACCTAAGGGCTCGTAAAATAATTGAAGGATACCGGGGAAAACCTGCAGTAAACGAGAAACAACTTGTAGCCTTGTTACTACGCTTGTCGACCCTGTTGCGCTTTGCTGCCGAGATTAAAGAAATGGACATTAATCCTTTGTTGGCCAAAGGTGAAGATATTATTGCCGTGGATGCGAGAATTAGGATAGAACACCCGAAATGAAACCGAGCTATTTGCTTAACATGTTGATTTCCTTCAACAACATGTCGCGATAGGATTTTCCGATAGGAAGCGATTGCAAGCCTTCGCTGGTTTTAACCTCGATGGTATTGATCTTGATCACTTCAATACAACTTTTATTGACGATGAAGGAGCGGTGGATCCTGAAAAATTTATCGAGCGGCAATTGGTCGGCAACAGCTTTAATTGTATTGTGAATAGTAAAACGTTCATCGAAAGTACTCACAACCACGTAATTTTCCATGGCTTCTACCCAAACCACATCCTGATAACGAAGACGAACCAAATTGGAGTTGCTTCTGATGAAAAAATCGGACTTGGAATTTACTGCAGGAAGCATCTCTTCCCGATGCTTCGAGAGTGCTTTTTCGGCTGCTTTAAGGAACCTGACGTAAGTAACCGGTTTGAGAAGGTAGTCGGTTACATCGTATTCGATGGCTTCAAGCGCGTATTTTTCCTTCGAGGAAACCACGATAATCTGAACCGGATGATCGCCTAACGATTGCATAAATTCAACTCCATTCATCTCGGGCATTTCAATATCAAGAAAAACCAGATCGATATTCGAAGAGTCTTTTCTTAAAAAGTTAATTGCCTCAATAGCCCCTGAAAATGAGTAATACTTTTGGATAAACTCGGTTTTTTCGACAAATTTCTCCAACAGCTTCCGTGAAAGGTTGTCATCATCAATTATTAAACAATTCATTTTTTTCCTATCTCTAATTGCTACCAAAAATAAGTAAAATACGTTATAGTGGAAAATATTATTGGTTCAGCAGATATAATTATTTTCTTTTTCTTTTTTATGACTGGGTGAAAAATATAGGCTTCTGGTAATTAAAGAGATATTAAAAACATAAGATAATGTTCTCTTGTGCCATGTATCGATCAAGGCCCGGATCCATTAATCGATGCCAAAACAATAAATAAAAAAGGGGAACACAATGCTCCCCTTTTTTAATTTTTTTTCTTAGCGCTTAAACATTCTCGGATAGTTCGCTTCCTGCTTTGAATTTAACAACCGATTTGGCGGCAATTTTGATTTCCTTGCCGGTTTGAGGGTTGCGACCGGTACGGGCACTTCTGGTGGCTACCGAAAATGAACCAAAACCAACCAATGCCACGCGATCGCCTGCTTTAAGAGCTTCGCTGGTTACGTCGATGAATGCATCGAGTGCTTTTTTCGAATCTGCTTTCGTGAGACCGGCTTTGGCGGCCATAGCGTCAATTAATTGAGCTTTATTCATAAGTAGAGATTTTAGGGTTATTAACTACGTTAACGCTCACAAATATATTGATTTTGCTTAGTTTTCCAAGCATTAACAATAAAAGTTTTCATTTCTGGAGAAAAAAAAATGAAGCATCAACCATATTTTCTTCCTTTTTATCATTATTGAAAACCATCTTAACATACATCTAACTATAATTCAGTTATTTAATATTTTTATTGTCTTTTTTTTGGGTGTTTGAAAAATTGATCTATTTTTGCATCGCTTTCCAAAAAGGAAGAGGCAGTATTAGCTTTTATTTGGAGAGATGGCAGAGTGGTCGATTGCGGCGGTCTTGAAAACCGTTGTACCGAAAGGTACCGGGGGTTCGAATCCCTCTCTCTCCGCGAAAACCGTTGTATTGCAAACTCAACAAGCACTACAACGGTTTTTTATTAGGGAAACTTCCCGCAAACCGCGCCAATTTCCGTTAAAATTATTTCACTTTGGATTCTTAGGGGCTTTGTTTATTTTTGCCGCTTTATGTTGGATTTTGACGGAAATATACCCAAGCTATATGCGATCAAGACGGCCAAATGGTTTTCTTTGATCATGCCGGTTATTGTTCTTTTTTATCAGGATAACGGGTTAAACATGACCCAGATTTTTTGGCTCAAATCGATTTATTCTATTGGAGTGCTTCTTTGGGAGATTCCCTCGGGTTATCTGGGCGATGTTTGGGGGCGAAAGAAAACCCTGGTTTTTGGAAGCATTCTCACTACAATTGGCTTTTCGGGATACTGCTTTTCGGGTGGTTTCTGGCAATTTGCCTTGGCCGAATTAATCTTGGGCATTGGTCAAAGCTTTATATCTGGTGCCGATTCGGCCATGCTTTTCGATACGATGAAGGCTCGCAACAGGAGCCACGAATACTTGAAATTTGAAGGGAAAGTAACTTCTGTCGGGAATTTTTCAGAAGCCATTGCCGGTATCCTGGGTGGGCTCTTAGCCATAATTTCGTTGCGTACTCCCTTTATTGTACAGGCAATATTTTCGATCGTTGCCATACCAGCTGCGCTCAGTCTTAAAGAACCGCCTTTAGACGAAACTCGTCGGAACAGAGGGATGAGCGATATTTTCAAAGTGATCAAGCAGTCTTTATTTGATCACCGGGAATTGAGAAACAATATCTTATTGTCGTCGGTAATCGGAACCTCTACTTTAACTTATGCATGGTTCGTACAACCCTATTTTATGGCCGTGAATTTACCGGTACCCTTATATGGAATGGTTTGGACCGCGTTGAACCTTACGGTAGGCTTTTCCTCCATCTTTGCCTACCGGGTAAGCAACTACCTGGGTCGAACCAATACCCTACTTTTTATCGTGGTTTCCTCCGTTCTTGGATTCTTGCTTACCGGCTTTCGCATTTCAATTTGGATCTTGCCCGTGATGTTTGCCTTTTATGCAGTAAGGGGCATCGCCAATCCGATTTTAAAAGACTCTATCCATGTTTTGATCCATTCGGATGTGAGGGCGACCATCCTTTCACTGAGAAATATGTTCATCAGGATATTATTTGCCCTCAGCGGACCTTTTCTTGGATGGCTTACCGATCATTACTCGCTCCAAACCGCCCTATGCTGCTCTGGATTTATGTACCTGATGGCTGGTTTATTTTTTGCCCTGCCTATATTGATGAAAAAATAAACCTGTGCTAAATTTCAAGTTTGAGCCCATCGTAAGCCATGCTTACATTAGGCGGTAGTTCAAGCGATTCTTCAGCATGCCTTCCAAATTGATGACCGATATGGGTAAGAAAAACCTGTTCGGGCTTTAAATCGTGTACAATCTCCAACGCTTCCCCCAAGGTAAGGTGAGACAGGTGTTCTTCTTTTCTTAGAACATTAATTACCAAAACTTTCACTCCCCGAATTTTTTCCCTTTCTCCTGCTTCAATGGTTTTAATATCAGTAAGGTAAGCGAAATTGCCTATTCTAAACCCCAATACCGGCAGCCGGTGATGCAGGCACCTAATTGGGATAATTTCGATAGAATTGATGTGAAACGGGGTATTGTCGATACGATGAAGGTTCATTCGGGGAATGCCTGGATATTTTTTTTGTGCAAACACATAAGGAAAAACCTGTTTGATGTATTGATGGACCCGCTCCTCGGCATAAATATCGCTTGGTTTTTGCTCGACCCAATTAAAGGCCCTAATATCGTCGAGACCTGCAATATGGTCGTAATGCTCATGGGTAAGTAAAATTGCTTCAAGGTGGCTAACCTGGGCACGAAGCATTTGCTGCCTGAAATCGGGACCAGAATCAATAAGAAGGTTCATTCCCCCTACTTCGACCAATGCAGAAGCCCTTAGCCTCTTGTCGCGTTCGTCATCCGAACTGCACACCCGGCAGTTGCAGGCAATTACAGGCACCCCTTGTGAAGTACCGGTGCCAAGAAATGTTACTTTCAATTTTTGTTGTTTTTAGTAGTTTTCAAAAATACATCCTTATTTTTGAACCCTTAATAATTATGAATAAAATATCGATGGAAATCAATCCGGTCATCAGAATCAACAATCTTTCAAAAAGTTACCGTAACGAAAAAGAAAACAACCTGGTACTTAAAGGAATAAACCTTGAAATTGAGCCTGGACGCATCATCGGGTATATTGGTCCCAATGGTGCCGGCAAAAGTACCACAGTAAAAATTATTTGTGGATTGATCAACACGTTTGAAGGTTCAGTTGAAATTGGCGGCTTCGATATCCGGAAAAATCCTGTTGAAGCAAAAAAAATGATCGGGTACGTTCCCGAAACAGCCAACTTATACGATCCGGTAACCCCCGGAGAATTTTACGAATTCATTGCCGGGATGCGCCATCTGGATACGACCAAAGCCTTGGTCAAAGCACAAAAAATGATGGCTTTGTTCGAAATGGAGCCCTACATGAACCAACGGATCGGCTCTTTTTCGAAAGGGATGAAACAAAAAGTGCTCATCATCTCTGCCCTCTTGCACAATCCTGAAATTATTTTCATGGATGAACCCCTCACCGGCCTTGATGCCAACTCGGTGATCACGGTGAAAAACATGATCTCACAATTGGCCGCCGAAGGAAAAACCATTTTTTACAGCTCCCACCTCATGGATATTGTTGAAAAGGTTTCCGACCGGATTATCCTGATCCATCATGGAGAAATTGTTGCTGATGGTTCTTTTGAATCGATCAGCTCATTAAACCACGACGAATCGCTCGAAAAGCTGTTCGCCCGTCTGACAGGGAAACAGGAAGAAGCACCTTCAAGTCTTTCCAATGTCATCATGCAATAATCGTGTACCATGAAAATCAAGGCCCATCACTTCCTGAAACCTTTAAAATTGATAATTGAAAAGAGCGGAGCCAACTTTAAGCAAGTGAGCTTGTTGGTCGATCTCAGGTTGTTGCTCGACAACCGTAAAGCCGCAGTTTCGGCTTCGGGCAGAAAGAAAGAACCCAGCAGAGCTTTAATCAGGCAAGCTCTTTTCTTCTTAATATTTGGCACTTTAATAGGCCTATACATCCAAAAAGCACCCGATCCTTTTTCCTTTTTCCTTATCACCAACAGTTATCTGATGGTGATGCTCACGGTTTCGATGTTGTCGGAATACTCAGTATCGCTGTTCGACACACGCGACAACCAGTTAATCTTGCCCCTCCCGTTAAGTGGAGCTACCCTGGGGTGGGCGCGCCTGATCCACATACTGGTTTACCTCTTGCTCCTCTGGCTGAGCATGTCCCTGCCCTTATACCTCATTGCCGGGTTCAGGTATGGGTTTCCTACCCTAATTGCAGGCCTGATTTCGGGTTTGCTCAACACCTTTTTCACCCTTTTCGTTACTGTATTTCTCTATTTGGGATTAATGCGCTTCACCAGCGGCGAAAAAATGAAAGACCTACTGATGTACATTCAGGTTGGATTTTCCTTGTTGATCATGATTGGCTATCAATTTTTGTCAAGAGAATTTATGTCAGACATCCAAATCGACCTTAGTAACCTGAATAATGCCCATTTGTTGCTTATACCGCCGGTGTGGTTTTCATTATTGCCCCAGCTGCTCCACTCGGCAGACCACATCACGATAGCTGGAAGTATTGTAGCCATCGTTATTCCTATTTTTTCTGCCATTTTTATCGCCCGCATTTTTTTTAAGAATTTTGGTGCGGTACTTACTGATTTCAATACGACCAATGCCTCGCGTGAAAAAACAGGAACTGTTGTGAAAAACCAATTCTCTTTCTTGATGGGTATGAACAAGGTGCTACTCGGGATCAAACAACACGAATTTCCACTTTTCCAGTTCATCTGGAAGCTGAGCGGACGGGAAAGATTATTCAAACAAGCAGTTTTGCCCTTGTTGGGCTATACCCTTGTACTGCCAATGGTAATGCTTTTTACCCAAAAACAAATGAGCGACAAAAGCATGCAATACCAGATCTTCATGTACTTCACGGTAATGCTTAGCAGTTCCTTGCCCACGATGATCAACTTTGGCAATTCGCCTCACACCGGATGGATCTTCAGAATGATGCCTCACCTGTCGGCCCATCAACTTTTTTCAATCTCGTTGAAAGCAATTTTCGGAAAGTTTTTTGTCCCTGTTTTCCTGGCCATGTCGGTTCCAATGTTTTGGTTCAAAGGCTTCATGGCTTTACCCTCATTAATCACCCTTTTTGTGTTCAATTATGCCTTATCGCTTTTGATCCTATCCTTTCAGGCACCTTTATTTCCCTTTAGTCAGATAAAATCGGCCTCGCAGGGAGGGAAGACCATGTTACGCATGATGTTGGTAATTTTTTTGTCCCTCCCGATGGGATACCTCCAATTTTATCTTTCGACGAAAAACCCTTGGCTGGTGCTTTCTCCCCTGATAGTGCTCTTACCTTTGATTCTTTTTATTGAAAGACGAAAGCTGATACGAAAATTCACCTGGGAAGCAGTTGAACTAGCTAATCCGTAAAAAAAAACAATACGATGGAACACAAAATAGCAGACCCGACATTGTACCTGATCCCCACCACTTTGGGCGACTCAGGACTTTCGGGCATAATGCCTGCCGAAACTGCAACACTGTTGTTGCAAATCAATTATTATATTGTAGAAGATGTACGTACTGCACGAAGGTTTTTAAAAAAAGTGAATCGCGAAACCGACATCGATAGCCTGACCTTTTTCGAGCTGAACCGGCATACCCCGCACCCGGAGATTGCTGGATTCCTGGAACCAGCAAGCAAGGGATTTTCAATCGGGGTACTTTCGGAAGCCGGTTGCCCAGGAGTAGCCGATCCTGGTGCTGAGGTAGTTAGGATTGCCCATCGAAAAGGAATCAAGGTGAAACCGCTTGTTGGGCCCAGTTCCATTCTGCTTTCATTGATGGCTTCGGGATTGAACGGGCAAAATTTTGCCTTTTCCGGCTACCTTCCCATCAGGCAACCCGAACGCTCGAAAAGGATTAAATTTCTTGAAAATAAGGTCTTTTTGGAAGACCAAACCCAAATTTTCATCGAAACACCATACCGAAACAACCAAATGCTTGCCGATTTGGTAAAAACGCTTGACGACAATACCCTTTTGTGCGTGGCATGCGACCTAAGCCTTGAGAGCGAATACGTTAAAACACACCCTGTATCTCAATGGAAAAAAGCCCTTCCCGATCTCGACAAACGCCCGGCAATATTTTTGATCGGGAAATGAAGATAAATTAATAAATTGCCGAAAATTTTTACATCATGAAGAAAAAGCCGACTAAAAGTAATCAAAATAAAAAAGGACAAGTTCAAGCTCAGAAATCTACCCTTTTCGAAATAATTGAAACTTTCTGCGCAAAAAACCACAAAGTGCTCTCCTTTTCAGCTTTTGCTTTAGCCATTCTTACCGCCTTGCTGCATTTTACCCCCGACGTATCGTATGGCGGCGACGACTCGTCGTACATCCAATACAGCTTTAATTTTATAAAGGGGACTGCTTTCCCCTCGTACCAGGGGCCACTCTACCCGATTATACTGGCTCCATTTATTGCCTTGTTCGGGGTTAATCTGGTCGTGTTGAAGTTGGTTTCGGTACTTTTTTCGGCTGGGGCCGTCTTTATCATCTTCAAGCTTATGGCCAAACTGGCCAATTACACCATAGCTACCCTGGTTTCGTTTGCAATGGCCGCAAACTATATGATTGCCAATTATGCAGGCACTACTTACTCGGAGCCCTTTTTCACCTTTCTCCAGGCTCTATTTCTCTTCCTGCTATTCAATTATTTGGAAAGGTATAGAAAGGAAACTCCGGGATCCAAAACCATTTGGAAGCCCTTGCTCTGGATTTCGCTGGTTTCATTCGCCATGTTTCAAACCCGCACGGTTTCAGGGGTAGCCCTGATTTTTACCTTGATTGTTTTCTTATTCGAAAAACAATATTTGAGTTCCCTTCTCTTCGCGGGATACACTGGCATCCAATACCTGTTGCTGGGTTTATACAAAAAGTTGATTTGGGGAACCACCGCATCGGGATTCAAAAGCCAACTCGATGGACTGCTTCTTAAAAACTTCTACAAGCCTGCCGAAGGAAACGAAGATTTTGCCGGCATGATAAAAAGGTTTTGGGTGAATTCAGAGCTCTACTTGTCGAAACACCTTGGACGGTTAAGCGGTTTTCGATCGTACGATTCGCTTGAAAGAAGCACTATGGCTACCCTCGTAATCTATCTATTGGTTGTAGTGGGAGCAATACTGATCTGGCGGAAAAATAAAAACATGCGTTATTTATTGCTTTATCTGGCTGGCATGGCCGGGGCCTCGTTCGTGATGCTGCAAACTACCTGGGACCAGGAGCGGATCATCATGATTTATTTTCCTTTGATCATTGCGTTCTTCCTGTCCACTTTTTATCTTGTTTTTCAACATTCGAAAACCAAAACTTTACAGCCGGTTTTTGTCGTTGTCGTTATGGCCTTGTTCCTTTCAATCACAGTTCAGTCGTTGAAAAAAATTGAACCCGATAGTTTTTCAAGTAAATTCAATTCTGGAACATTTGCTTCTTATTCACCCGACTGGCAAAATTACATGCTGGCCAGCAAGTGGGCTGCCCAAAACCTGCCCGATTCAGCCGTGGTGATCTGCCGTAAACCACAAATGTCGTGGGTAGCTTCGGGAGGAAAAGATTTTTTCAAAGGAATTTATCGCCTTGAATCAAGCAATCCCGATTCCATGGTTGCCTTTTTCAAGGAAATGAAAGCTACCCATGTCATCATGGCTAACCTGAGGCTCAATCCAAGGAAGAAAACCGAACGTACCATAACTACTATAAGAAATTCGCTTTACCTTCTGACTGTGAGGAACCCAGGAGCACTCACCTTGTTGAAGGAAATTGGGACCGACGAAAAAGCCTATATCTTCAAATTAGACTTGAACGACCAAATCGATCCGGATACTTACATCCGTAACCTCGATGCTGCATTGATTGTAAACCCTCATAATAAGCAAGCAAGCTCGGCTAAAGCCAACTATTATTTCAGCCGTAATGAATACAACAATGCCTTAAAATATATTGAATTCAGCCTGGCACAATCGCCCAACGATCCTGATCTTCATTATTCCAAGGGGTTGTGTTTTTTTCAGCAACAGAATTATGTCGAAGCCTTGAAATCGTTTAATAACGCCGTGAAATACAAACCCGATTACAATACGGCTTTGTTCAATGCCGCAGTTTGCCATTTTTACCTGGGCGAGTTCGATAAAGCCCGGCAAACACTCAACGAAGCTAAAAATAAAGGGTTTGCCGGTAGCACTCAAGCTTTGGAAAACGGACTGGCCCAACATAAGTACTAAAACCTGAAATTATGGAGCCTTTAGTGCAAATATGATTTTCATCAAAGATTTGCAAGCTTCCAAGAAGTAAATTCGCAGGTTAACTTATGTTGAACCTTTTATTTTGTATATGATGAAATATTATTCACTAGTAATTATCTTGACTGTCTTGATCATGGAATCTTGTGCCCCCAAAGTCGAAAACCCGTTCTTTTCTGAATATGGGACTCCTTTTGAAATTCCGCCCTTCGACAAAATCGAAAATCAGCATTACCTACCTGCCTTTGAAAAAGGGATGCAGGAACAACAAACCGAAATTCAGGCAATTATCGCTAATCCTGAAGCACCGGACTTCAAAAATACCATTGAAGCCCTTGAGTACTCGGGCTCATTGTTAAGCAAGGTACAAAGCGTTTTCGGCAACCTGCGTAGCTCCGATAACAGTGAAGAACTTCAGGCCATTGCCAAGGAAGTTACGCCAAAACTGTCGGCCCATAGCGACGGTATCATGCTCAACGAAGCCCTTTTCAACAAGGTGAAGGCAGTATACGATCAAAAGGCTGAACTCGGGCTCGACCAAGAGGCATCGAAACTTCTCGACGAAGTTTATAAAAACTTCGTGAGAAGTGGAGCCAACCTTTCCCCCGAGAAAAAAGAACGTCTCAAGGAAATCAACCAACAGCTTTCGATGTTTTCGCTCGAGTTTGGCGATAACCTTTTAGCCGAAACAAACGGCTTCAAACTGGTAATCGATCAGGAAAGCGATCTTTCGGGACTACCTGAAAACATAATTTCGTCGGCTGCTGAAGCTGCTGTAAATTCGGGCGATTCAGGCAAGTGGGTCTTCACCCTGCATGCCCCCAGCTGGATTCCCTTCCTGACCTATTCCGATAAGCGACAACTGAGGGAAAAACT
Organism: uncultured Prolixibacteraceae bacterium; assembly: GCA_964606515.1. Lineage (GTDB taxonomy): Bacteria > Bacteroidota > Bacteroidia > Bacteroidales > Prolixibacteraceae > CAZSIK01. Next base: position 7,855 of record CAZSIK010000023.1, on the reverse strand, counting down.
CTACAGAGCCATGTACAGCAGGGGCAACAACAACAACGAGAACGACAACAAAGCCATCATCGTTAAATTATTGAAATTAAGAAAAGAAAAGGCGAACTTGATGGGCTTTGAAAACCATGCCGCTTTCGCGCTCGACGACCGAATGGCCAAAAAACCCGAAAATGTGTACACATTATTGTGGCAACTTTGGGAACCTGCACTGAACAATGCTAAACTCGAAGCAGCCGAAATGCAGAAAATGATCGACCGCGAAGGGGGCAATTTCAAACTCGAAAGTTGGGATTGGTGGTATTATGCCGAAAAAGTAAGGAAAGAAAAATACGACCTCGATGAAGAACAACTTCGCCCGTATTTCGAACTCAACAACGTGCGGGAAGGTGCATTTACCCTGGCCAATAAGTTGTTTGGCATTTCATTCAAGCCCATCGAAAATATTCCACTTCCCCATCCTGAAGCCAAAGCTTTTGAGGTAAGCGACTCGGATGGGACGCATATCGGGATATTCATCGGCGATTACTTTCCCCGCAGCAGCAAACGGGCCGGTGCCTGGATGAGCAATTTCAGGGACCAAATGCTTACTGCAGAAGGGAAAGAGGTTCGTCCACTA
>CAZSIK010000023.1:0-7210 GCA_964606515.1 uncultured Prolixibacteraceae bacterium | reverse complement strand
CAGGCGATAAACCTGCCTTGTTAAGCTTCGACGAGGTAAGCACCCTCTTCCACGAATTTGGTCATGCCTTACACGGTTTGCTTTCCGAATGTCGCTACCCTTCGCTTTCGGGCACCTCAACCCCACGGGATTTTGTTGAACTACCCTCTCAAATCATGGAAAACTGGTGTCCCGAACCTGAAATGCTGAAGCTCTTCGCCCGGCATTACGAAACTGGCGAAGCAATTCCCCAAGAATTGATTGATAAGCTAATCGCCGCCGGGAAATTCAACCAGGGGTTTGCCACGGTAGAATACCTGGCCGCTTCCTTCCTCGATATGGATTACCATACCCTTGCCGATGTCGACAACATCGATGTAGAAACTTTCGAAGCCAGCAGCATGGCCAAAATTGGGTTGATCGACGAAATCATTCCAAGGTACAAATCGAGCTATTTTAACCATATCTGGGCTGGTGGTTACTCTGCTGGTTATTATAGCTACATCTGGGCTGAAGTTCTCGATGCAGATGCTTATCAGGCATTTAAAGAATCGGGCGATATTTTCAATCCTGAACTTGGAGCCAGGTACCGCGAAAGCATTTTATCGAAAGGAGGCACGCGCGAAGCCATGGACCTGTATTTGAGTTTCAGGGGAAAGGAGCCTGTAATTCGGCCTTTACTCGAAAAGAGGGGCTTAATCAACAATTGATCTCATCGAAAACAGGATAAAGAATCGTTAGAAACGATTTCAAAAGCAACTGCTTCGGATTACAAAATCCGAAGCAGTTGTTTTTAAAACGATAGGGGTTATTGAGGTATATTCTTCACGGTTCCCAAGAAAAGGATGGCCCCGGTTGATTTTTCGGTGATCACGAACAAGAAGGGACGATTTACATGAAAATAGGTCTTTTTATCTCCGCCAATGCTGGTACGTTCGATCGCTACGATAGTTACTGCTGCGGCTTCGGTACCTTCTTCGTTTACTTCGATGAACGATTTATGCTTCACATAATCAATTCGTAGATTACCGGCACGATTGATCCCGGTAAAGTCGGCGACACTGGAAAAGGCAATACCCATGCCCATTTGGGTGAGCACATCGTTCAACTTAATCTCATAAGGAAATTTAAACCGGGGCAGCATAATGTCGACCGATTTAGTTTCGACAAGACCCTTCTTCCATTTTTCCCAGTTTTCAGGGGTCATTTGAGCCACAAGACCCGACAAGCCATTGGTATCGTCAGGCAAAAGGAGGCTCATGTTGTAATCTTGTTTGCCATACGATAAGCGTAATGCGCTGAAACCATCGCCCTTGTAATAATCTACTGTATCGAGCCTATGCATCATGTCAACTTCGGTATAGGTCCCATTTTCAAGCGTAAACAGTTGTTTTTTGGTACTTTCCTTATTAAACTCCTTGGTCCATGTTCCTTTGAAATAAATGGCATTCAAAAGGAACATCACGTGCGACGGGGAAATTTCTTTGATGATCTCGGGAATTTTGGTGTGGGTTTTTTCGTTCACCCAGCCATTGATGGTTTCGAGTGCCGAAGGCGATCCGAAATTTAAGGGCGAAACTTCAGCAGCATAATACTTGCTGTTAAGACTTACAAAATCATCTTCCACATTGAATCCCTGACGGTAAAAAATTGCATTGGCGATTTCGAGCAACACTTTCGGGTCGAGCAACTGTAAGCCAGAAACCAAAGTTTGGTACGACTCGTTGATTTGTTCCCTGCTGAGACCACTTAAACGTAAGGTTTCTTCCATGGCCGAGCGGGTATCGCCTTCAGCGCCATTGTACGTCATGGCCAGGGCCAAAGCCACGCTCAGCGGCGAAACCATAATGTTTTCAGCCTCTTTCTCATAAGCATACACCTCGCGGAAAAGATCAAACCCAAATTGGTTATTGGCTTTTACTAGCTTCTTTGCCTTATCGTTGACTTCCAAAGCATTGTCATTGTCCTGATGAAATAGGTTGCACGATTGAAACAGGATAAGAAGAATGGAGGTAAACAGAATCGATTTCATATTCATTTATTTTAGTGTAAGTTAAAAATTTTCTACTGTTTACAGATGCTTGAAGGTTACTATTGGTTGCGTAATAGGGAGAATGGAGAATAGAGAACGGAAACCGGAGAACGGAAACCGGAGAACGGAAACCGGAGAACGGATAACGGAGAAGGGAAACCGGAAACCGGAGGCAATAATTCAAAAAATGTTCTGCGTAAATCTGCATGATCAGCAGGAGAAGGAAAAAGTCAATGGGAAAACGTCTAGTTTTTTTTTATTTTCTTTTTCCTACTTTTACCAATCCAACATCGAACCAATGCAACGAATTATTTTGTGCTTTACTTTGTTCCTGCCTTTGCTGGCTCATGCCCAGGATTTACCCTGGTGGGACAAGCTGCACGGCCGCACCCCTGACATGCCCGAATGGCGCTCCTGGATGATCATCAGCCCTGGATACCTGGGAGTTAATGCCCTACCCATTCCTACTCAGCTCAAGGGACAAATTGCCAGGAAACCAGAACTTGAACTTGCAATCGATTTCCATTTTCTTACTGGAGAACAGGCACAAAATATCTATATCCGTTATTTTCATCCCTTTGCCAATGGCAAAATTGCGCTCGAAATATCTGGAGTCCCCTTCGAGAGGTATGCCCATGATGAAGCGCTCAGAAATTCTCGTAAATCAAGAATTGAAGACGGAAAAGGTTGGGGCCTTGGCGACCTTTATTTTACAACGAATGTTGCTCTTCTTGATCGCGAAAAATGGCCTTCGCTGGTATTGCGTTTAGCTTGCAAAACAGCTTCGGGTGAATTGCACGGTGCCAGGTTTAGTGATACTCCGGGGTATTGGTTCGATCTTTCTTCACGATACGACTTCCAATCAGGGGCATTCATCTTAAGACCTTTTGGCATGCTGGGGTTCTATGCCTGGCAAACTACTTCTGATGCTTTGCTGCAAAACGATGCCATCATTTGGGGGGGTGGGTTCGAAGTACTTTGGAAGAAGTTTCGCCTTGAACAATCGGTTCAGGGGTATAACGGCTGGCGCCAAGAAAAAGACTGCCCTTACAACTACAGGCTGATCGCAGCGATGCCCATTGGTGGCAGCGAATTCAAGATCGAATACCAACACGGATTGCGCGATGTGCTGTACCGATCGTTCAGGTTAGCTTACGTGCTGCGTTTTTAAGTTCAGCCCTCAAGATACCATCGGTATAGTTTTTCAATTCCTTCCTCGATTTCAATTTTATGATGCCATCCCAGCTGATGTATTTTTGAGGGATCGGTTAATTTTTTCATGGTACCGTCGGGCTTTGTGGCATCGAAGTACAAATTGCCCCTGAATCTTACCGTATTTTTAATCAAACCGGCAACCTGGCCAATACTGATTTCCTTACCAGTACCGATATTGATATGGGTGTTTCGAATTTCACGCTTGGATTTCGAGACAGATTGAGTACCTGATAACTTGGGGGTCTTTACTTCGTTCAGGACAACATCGTTGAAATTCACATGTTCCATCACGAAAACACAAGCATCGGCCATTTCTTCGCTCCAAAGGAATTCGCGCATGGGTTTGCCGGTACCCCAGATTTCAACTTCAGCCAAATTTTCCCCGATTTTCTTCAATCCATATTTTCCAAGCATTTGCAGCAGAGACTGTTGATTTGCCGTACCATCGCAACCTTCTACCGGACGACGGTTAAAATCGTGCCTGATGGCTTCCCAATTGTTGTCTTCAAGGCATTTACCCAAATGGATTTTTCTTACCAAGGCCGGCAATACATGCGAAGTTTCAAGGTTGAAGTTATCGTTCGGGCCATACAGGTTGGTAGGCATTACACTAAGAAAGTTGGTGCCGTACTGTAGGTTATAACTTTCACACATTTTAATGCCGGCAATTTTGGCAATGGCATAGGGCTCGTTGGTGTATTCAAGTGGCGACGTAAGCAGGCAATCTTCAGGCATGGGCTGAGGCGCTTCCCTGGGATAAATGCAAGTACTTCCAAGGAAAAGCAGTTTTTTTACCCCGCTGAGGTACGATTGATGAATTACATTGTTCTGAATCATCAGGTTTTCGTATATAAACTGTCCACGATAGGTGTTGTTGGCTACGATGCCTCCTACCTTGGCCGCTGCAAGGATTACGTATTCAGGTTTTTCTTCCTGAAAAAAACAGGCCACCGCTCGGGTATCCATCAGATCGAGTTCAGAAAAGGTGCGGCCTACAAGATTATGATATCCTTTTCCTTCTAGGATTTTCCAAATTGCCGAACCTACCAGTCCTTTATGACCGGCAACATATATTTTACTCTCTTTTTGCATGGTTTTCTATTTTGTTCAAATCTACAATTTTTGCTTATTTTTAAACGCTCTAAGGATAATAGTTTTATCTTTCATATTATTTTATTGAAATGATTTTTTGAAATTTACAATTTACAAATGGAAATTATACTGATTGTCATTACTTTATGTTCTTTCTTGGGAGTTATCTTCCTCTTGTTACGCCAACACAAGTCCGTACCCGATCCCGAAGTTTATTCTACACTAAATTATATTGTGAAGGAGATCGATCGCTTGGGAACTGTATCGAGAGATGAGTTTAAAAACAATCGCCAGGAAATGGCTTCGAGTATGGCTACTTTCCAGTCGTCGGTTTTGGAAACCTTGAACCAACTCTCCAACAATCAGCTAGAGCAACTGAAAATGATTTCGGAAAGCAACCAGCAAATTCTCGGCAACTTGAACAAGACTTTCGAAGAACGTATCGAAACGCTGATTGTCAAAACCGAAAACCACCACAAAAGCAACCGCGACGAATTGGCCAAAAACCTCGTTACCTTTTCCGAAAGCATGGTTGCACAGCTCGACAAGATCAATTACCGGGTTACCGAGCAGTTAAACCTGCTGAACGAACAGGCCAAAAACGATGCAAAAGAAATGAGACAATCGCTCGAGAAAGTATTCCGCGATTTTCAGCAAACCTTCGATAAGAATGTTGAATCGTTCAACCTCACCCAAAAGGAAAAGTTCGGGCAGCTCGAGTTGAAACAAAACGAATTGATCGCCAACACCGAAAAGAAACTCGAACAAATGCGCGAAACGGTCGACGAGAAACTCCAGAAAACCTTGAACGAAAGACTTGGTCAATCGTTCGAAACGGTGAGCAAACAACTTCTGGCCGTGCAGGAAGGCCTGGGCGAAATGAAAAACCTGGCCAACGATGTAGGTGGATTGAAAAAAGTATTAAGTAATGTAAAACTCCGTGGAGGCATTGGCGAAGTACAACTCGCCATGTTGCTCGAGCAACTCCTCGCACCCGAACAGTACGAAGCCAACGTGAAAACAAAGAAAAACTCTTCCGATGTGGTTGAATTCGCCATCAAGCTTCCAGGGAAGGACGATTTCAACAGCGTGGTTTACTTGCCTGTCGATGCCAAATTTCCCAGGGACGCCTATGAACAACTAACCGATGCCTACGAAACCGCCGATTCAGCCCTGATTGATTCTGCCTCGAAAAACCTCGAGAACGTGATCAAAAAAATGGCCCGCGACATACACGACAAGTACATTGATCCTCCGGGAACTACCGATTTTGGAATCATGTTCCTTCCCTTCGAGGGCATTTACGCCGAAGTGGTGCGACGTGCAGCACTTCTCGAGACTCTCCAGCGCGATTTTAAAATCGTGGTTACCGGTCCTACTACCCTGGCCGCAATTTTAAACAGCTTGCAAATGGGTTTCAAAACCCTGGCCATCCAAAAGCGGAGCGGTGAGGTGTGGAACATCCTGAAAGCAGTAAAAACTGAATTCTCTGAATTCTCAAAAGTTTTAGGAAAAGCACAAGAAAAAATACTGAGCGCCAACGACGAAATCGACAAACTAGTTGGGGTTCGTACCCGCCAGATAAACCGAAAACTGAAGGATTTGGAACTGATCGACCCCAACGAAGCCCGCGAGATGATTGAAGGAGGGAACTCATAATATTTTAATTCAATAATCTCATTTTCAACATTAAGAGGTGAATTTTGTTAAACTGTGTTAAAATCAGTTGCTTCTTCTTTTTTCAATTTTTCACTTTTTTTAATTTCGGTGCCCATAAAAAAATTGAAACAGCTATGAATATTCAACTGAAAAACGTTACCAAAAGCTATGGTCTGCAAAAAGCGGTAGATAACATTTCATTTGAAGTGAAAACCGGCGAAGTATTGGGTTTCCTTGGCCCCAATGGCGCCGGGAAAACCACTACCATGAAGGCCATAACCGGTTATCTTCCTTTCGACGACGGAAGGATAACCGTGGGAAATGCTTCGGTTACCGAACATCCCGACGAGATCAAAAAACACATTGGCTACTTGCCCGAAAACAACCCCCTGTATCAGGAAATGGACATGATCGACTACCTCAGGTTCATGGCACGTCTGCAAGGGGTCGAAGATGCCAAAATCAACGAAAGGATTTTCGAGATGATCAATGTGTGCGGTTTGAAAAACGAGAAACACAAGAAAATCAAGGAACTATCGAAGGGGTATAAACAACGGGTGGGTTTGGCTCAAGCCCTGATCCACGACCCGGAAGTGCTGATCCTCGACGAACCCACCACGGGCCTCGACCCTAACCAAATCATTGAAATCAGGGAACTGATCAAAAAAATCGGCCGTGAAAAAACCGTGATCCTCAGCTCGCACATTCTTGCCGAGGTAGAAGCTACCTGCGACCGCATCATGATCATCAACAAGGGTAAAATTGTGGCCGACGGCACTGCCGACGAACTGCGCCGCAGGGCCCGGGGCAACGAGATCCTGATTGTTGGCATCGAAGGGGGCGAGCGAAACGAAGTTTACAATGCGCTTAAAACCCTTGCTACCGTTTCGTTGGTCGACTTTGCCGAGGGACAACAAAATCTGTTCGAACTACAAAGCCTTCCCGAAGCCCGATCAGCCAAATCCATTTTCAACCTGTGTACCGAAAAAGGTTGGTATATAAGCCAGTTAACCCCGGTCGAAACCAAACTGGAAGACATTTTCAGAACTGTAACTTCAAATTAGCAACATTGTATGAAAGCAATATGGACCATAACCCGTCGTGAGCTGGGTTCGTATTTTGACTCGCTCATGGCCTATATAATGATCGTGGCCTTCCTTGGCTTCAGTGGCTTTTTCACCTGGCTCCAGGGGGCCGACGTGTTTTTCGTGAACCAGGCAAGCCTGCAATCGT
>CAZSIK010000022.1:21706-26894 GCA_964606515.1 uncultured Prolixibacteraceae bacterium | reverse complement strand
TTTCATATCGACATTGGAAACCGCCCCGGTAAGGTTGGCCCTTTTCACTTGCCCGTAACCAACCACCATGATTTCATCAAGTGCTTCAACCGATTCTTCAAGCACGATACTGCTCATTGAAAGAACATTATTGGCCTGTACCTTCAAACTTTTAAACCCGATAAAAGATATTATGATGGTGGAATTTGAAGGAACTTCCATTCTGAAATTCCCGTCGACATCGCTAATGGTACCTTGGGTGGTCCCTTCGATACTGATTGTAGCCCCGACAATGGGTTCATTGCGGCTATTAACTACTTTATTCGTCAGGGTAATTATCTTGCCATCGGGTTCTGCAGCGTAAAGGGGGTTCCCATTGGCCCAACCCGGGGCAACTACCATTACGAGGACAGAACACATGAACATGCAAATACAAAACAGCTTCATTCGTTTTATAACGAAGCAGGCTTTCTGTCGATGAGTTTCATCTTGTTTCATAATCGTTAGCATAGTATTTCGTTAATGTATTTATTGTTGTTTTTATTTTTTGCTTTCTTTTAATTCTGAACGCCATCCCCAATAGGTAAGATGGCTTATATCGACCTTGCATGGAAAGAAGCGGCTCGCGAGCCAGCCTACCCCAAACAAAACCAAGTGGCTGTAAACCCCTAACATCATTTTGTGGTGGGTGTAATTGAAACTACCTAAGTTAAGGATTAAATGCTTCGATTCGCCTTCACCAACCGAAGTTGATGTAAGAACTGCCCAAGCGGTGAAAAGCACACAAGCGATAATGCCCATGCTTACACCTTGTTTGTTGGCTTTCTTACTGAAAATTCCCAGCAGGAATAATCCCGCAATTCCACCCGAAAAAATGGAATAGAGTGTGAAAACTATACTTAATACTCCTTTCCCGTTCGTTTTCACATAATACTGAGCAATGAACAGGGCAGCCCCTCCAGCCAGCAAAATAACCAACCTACTGATCCACAACATGTGTTTATCGCTTTTGTTCGGATTAAAGCGTTTATAATAATCTTCGGTAAAAATGGCTGAAAGACAATTCAGGTCTGAATCGAGGCTCGATATTGCTGCAGCGATCAAGGCTGACAGAATAATTCCGATTACCCCAACCGGCATTTTGGTCATGATGAAGTGAGGAAATACCGCATCGGGTTTGATCCCCTCGGGGAGTTCGCCTGCATTGATCTGGTAATAGGTAAACAGGGCACTTCCAATGAACATAAACAGAGCCCATACCGGTACACTCATCAAAACCCCCATAAGGGAAGCTTTAATAGCCCCTTTATTCGATTTTGCAGTAAGATAACGTTGCACCATGGTTTGGTCGGTGCCATATTTTTGTATGGCATAAAAAATCCCGTTCAACACCATAACCCAAAAAGTAAGCTTAACTAAACTGAACTGATATGGACCGAAGCCCGTATGACCATGCTCTGAGGCCACTGTCCAAATGGTACTGAAGCCCCCATCGATTGAAAAAACGATAAGGAACAAGGCCAATATCCCTCCTGCAATCAGCATGATCCCTTGCACCACATCCATCCAAACCACGGCTTCAATTCCGCCGAGGTAGGTAATTAAAATTACTACTAGGCCTATGATCCAGATCATATCCGATGTTGGTATGCCCATCATTTTCGAAAGGGCCAGTGAAATCAGGAAAAATACCGTACCCATTTTCGAAAAATGGGCCAGGAAGAAGGCCAGCGAACTATAAATGCGGGCAAAGAACCCGAACCTTCTTTCAAAATATTCGTAGGCACTGATCTTGATGACCCTGCGATAAAGTGGTACAACGAACCGTATGAAAAACAACAAGGTTATGGGCACCATTAACCCCTGTACAAGTAAAATCCAGTTCGAGGAAAAACCTTCACCAGGGTAAGCAAGGAAAGTGATGCTGCTGATCAGGGTAGCCAGTATTGATATTCCTATTGCCCATGCAGGAATGGTTCCTCCGGCAGTAAAGAATGTACTGGTGTTGTTTTGTTTTTTTGAAAACCAGATGCTGATCGCGATCGGAACGATCAACGAAAGGGCAATAAGAGAATAATCGATGGGATGTAACGGCAGTTGGTTCATAGGCTATTGGTTTAGTTGTTAACGTGTTTTGGATCGTGAACGGCCATTTGGATTTCTTTTTCCCAAATTTCCTGAGGCCAGGCATAACTGCCCGGTTTGGTGGTGATACACAAATCGGGATATCCATCTACCTTCATTTGGATAATGCCCAGATCCAGTTCCTTGAAAGGATATAATTTTTTAACCTTCAGTTGATTTAAAATAGCAGAAGTAGTTGCTCCGCCTTCAATCAATAAATTGTCGACATCGCTCTTCTCGAGAATTTTCAACACAAGAAATCCCATATTTTCCTTGATCCTCAGCGAAAGTGATTCGTCGATGCAATGAGGGTGGTCGGCAACAACAACTACTTTGTACCCCTGAGAAAGCGCTACACCAATTTCATCGGCCCAACGGTCGATTGAAGGCATACAAACAGTGGAACTGCAAAAAATGGGTTCAGGCATATTCATGATTTTTAAAACCGAACCATTCATCTTTTTCAACATATTCCTGCTTTTCGGGTACATGCTTCCGAAAATGAACAACGATTTCTTTCCAACTTTATATTCACCATGCTGATTACAAGTTTCTTCAGGGTAAAATCTTTTCAGCAAAACACTGAAAAAACCAGAACCTCCGGCAGCAATACAGGTTTCATCAATCTTTCCGGCCCATTGACCCATTTCTTCCATATTGGTCACATCACCAAAAATCAATCCTTTTTCAGGAAGTGGGTTTTCTCCTTTACATGAATATACACCCAACCGGCTTTCTCCTATTATTTCAGTAACCACCGATGAAAGGATGGGGAATTCAGGATCGTTGGCAAAAAAGGTTTCGGCCAATGGAATTCCCCGCACGGTATACTTCCCATTTTGAATAATCCGGTCAAAACAAGGGTTTCCTGCTACCACAATGGCCTTCTCCAATCCCATTTCACCAAGTTGGGCTTCCAGTTCCACGGCAATATTTCCCCTAAGAACCGAATCGAGCTTTTTAAAAATGAACCGGGGTTTCAGCTCCTTTAATTGTCGGGTAATCTTCGAAATTTCAGAGGCTGCCGTTTCTTTGGATAAAGAGCGCGTGTCGGCGGCAATAACCAGAAGGTCGCACTTTCCTGCACCATCGACATTGGTTTCGATCACCACGTTAAGTCCATGCCTTAGCCCGAATCCTCCAATTTCGGCAGCGCCGGTAAAATCATCTGCAATAACTGCTATCATATCTAAATTTTCTGTTCAGTAAGTTTTGATTAAAGAAGGTCAACGGTTTTGATTTAATTTCACTGCATACTCGACGGCGTTGAGCAAGGCATCGGGACTTGCAATTCCTTTTCCTGCAATTTCGAAAGCGGTTCCGTGGTCAACCGAAGTCCTGATAATAGGTAATCCCAAGGTGATATTCACCCCTTTTACACTTTTCATTTTCCCTGTTTTTTGGTCCCATTGAAATCCGGCAAATTTAAAGGGGATGTGCCCCTGATCGTGGTACATGGCCACGCAACCATCGTATTTTCCTCCATTAGCCATGGCAAAAAGCGTATCGGGAGGGACCGGTCCTTCAACATGAATGCCCTGTTCGCGGGCAGCTTCGACCGCGGGGATGATTTCTTCCATTTCCTCCCAGCCAAAAAGTCCGCCATCGCTGCTGTGAGGGTTTAATCCTGCAACCCCAATGCGTGGCTGCTCTATACCGATTTGTTTCAGCCCCTCGTTCATGAGGCCAATTACTTCGAGGACACGGTCTTTCTTCACCTCGTCGCAAGCCTGGCGTAAGGAAACATGGGTGCTCACATGGATTACCCGGATCCTTTCATCGGCTAGCAGCATGGCATACTTCGGTGTATGGGTGTAATGGGCATATATTTCGGTATGGCCCGAGAAATGATGCCCGGCTTCGTTGATGGCCCCTTTGTGAATGGGATTGGTTACGGTACCGTCAACCACCTTATCCATAGCCAACTCGATGGCCTTTACCACCGCGCGAAAAGCCAGGTCGCCAGCTTTTGCCCATAATCTTCCGTATTCAATTAACTCAGGATGGTCGGCCGGCACTTGAACTACATTCATTATGCCCGGTTTGAAAACTGCATCTTCAACAAGGGAAGCTACATTGATTTCCAACGGGGCTTGAGTGAGGCCGATTGCCCTCTGCATAATTACTTCGTTACCAATAAGCAAAGGACGGCAAATTTTATGCAGCGAGGGCTTGGCCCAGGCCATTGCGGCGATTTCGGGGCCAATCCCAGCCGGGTCGCCCATGGTAATGGCCAAAATGGGTTTCTTGCTTTTTAAGGACATTGTCATTTGATTTCCATAAGGTTCATTTTCTGCTCCACTTCTTCATAATAAGTTTTCTCGACCTGAGGTTCCATACGGTACATAGGAGGCAACACCTCGGGAGAACAGAGTTGTAATGCCGACATCATCACTTTTAATGCTGGTATCGAATGGCTTAAATCGCGGTTTTCCTGGTACAATAAAGAAAGCCTATCGGTCTTTTCCTGAAAATCAGCAGCCTCCTCCCGCTTACCCTTTAAAGCAGCCTCATACAAGTTGATATACCATTCCGGACTGATGTTTCCGGTGCTGGGCACGATGCCATCGGCCCCCAGCATTAACCCCTGCAGCGAACGGGCAGCCCAACCCACTACGAAAGAAAAATCTTTCCTATCCTTCCAAAGGGAAATGGATTGTTCAAGGCGGGACTCGTCGCGCTCCGAATCTTTCATTCCCACGATATTGGGATGATGACTAAGTTGTTCAGCTATAGGAAGGGGAATGGACTTTTTAACCATCCCTGGCATGTTATAAAGGAACAGGGGTATAGGCGACCTGTTGGCCAGTTCGGTAAAAAAACGCAACATCTGGCTTTCGTCAACAGGATAATAATAAGGCAAGGTAACAACCAGCACAGTAGCGCCAATATCGGCAAATAAACTGGCCTCTTCCAATGCCAGTTGAAAGGAATTTACCGACAAGCCTGCATACAATTCCGACCGATCATTACAAATATTGGCTACAGCGCCCACCATTTCAAGCTTTTGCTTTAACGACATCGAGGGGCCTTCGCCTGTTGAACCCAATACGAAAGGGATAGTTCCTGCGGAAAGTAACTTATG
>CAZSIK010000022.1:554-21696 GCA_964606515.1 uncultured Prolixibacteraceae bacterium | reverse complement strand
TCTCGGCCGACTCATGATCGACCTGAAGCTCATTATTTAACGGGGTAATCATCGGAACGATAACCCCGGAATATTTCTTAGCAATTATTTCCATGTAATGCTTCTTTATAAATTTCAATGGCATTGCCTATAGAAATGGCTTTCACATTGTTTTTCAATAACCTTTGTACGTTCAAGGCCTCATCGGCCAAGGTTTCTATTTCATGGTCAACAATGCCGATTGAATCCAATGAAATTGGTAATCCACAATCACTTACCCAATCACATAAGGCTTCCGACAACAAAAAGGCAAGCTCATCGGGATTTTCGAAATGCTTTATACCGAACAAAAGGGCGACCCTGGCGTATTTTTCGACGGCAGCCGGTGTATTGAATTTGACCACATAAGGCAGCATCAAGGCATTGGCAAGTCCATGGGGAACCTTATACCGGCTTCCCAGCGGATAGGACAAGGCATGAATGGCACCGGTATTAACCGGCCCCAGGCATAGTCCACCATAAAGGCTTCCCAAAGCAAGAGCGGACCTGGCATCTAAATTATCGCCCTTAACAATTGCTTTTTTCAGATGACTGACAATAAGCTTCATCCCTTCAAGGGCAAGCAGATCGGTTATTGGGTGAGCAAAATTGTTTACATAGGCTTCGAGACAATGGGTAAACGCATCGATACCGGTTGCGGCAGTAACCGACGGGGGAACACCGAAAGTCAGTCTGGGGTCAATATAGGCAGCATCGGGCACAAGATAGGGGCTGATTACTCCTTTTTTGGCCTGATCTGAAGTATCGAGAAAGATGGCATTGGGAGACACTTCACTTCCGGTACCTGAAGTGGTGGGGATGCAGGCCAAATAGGTGTTCCGGCTTTTTAACCTGCCAATTCCGGCAAAGCTCCGGGGATTTTCGTCCACATCCAGTAAAGCAGCAAGCAATTTTGCCGAATCCATCACGCTTCCACCGCCTATGGCCACCACGCTATCGGCTTTGAAAAGCCTTGCTTCGGCGAGCAAGCGATCCATGTCATCGAAAGAAGGCTCTGCCTGTAGTTTGTCGTTGACTTTTACTTTGATACCAAGACCCGTTAAGCCAGTAATCATATTTTGGAGCATTGGCATTATTGGGGGAAGAGTTATTAGAAATAAGCTCTTCTTATTCAGAGAAATAAATTCATGTTGAAAATCATCCAGGCAACCCAGCCCGAACACCAGCCTGCCCACATTCGAAAAAGCTATTTTATTGATCTGTACATCCATATTGTAAAATCCATTCAAACAAACCACCTGGAAAATGATCCAAAACAAGCCTCTATAATTCAAGAATTGTGTAATCGTTTACAATTATATTTTAGGTTGTATTTAAGATCATTGCAAATATAAAAATAAAAATGAATGTAAACGTTTTTACATATTGGATAATAAAAAACAAGAAGGGGTAAAACAAGGGGGAGATCCATACAAAGTTCATACTATCAATGCATAATTAGAGGGTCGATAGCAGAACATTTTTTGCAACATGTTTTTTAGTTAGGGAGAAACAGTAAAAATAGATCCAAGGGAAAATCTCAGCAGGAACTCCTGATTTTCAGCTCGGCATTGAGGATCATCTGGATGCTTTGACGCGAAGGATCATCAATGCGTTGGATCAGCAATTCGGCAGCCCTTTTCCCTATTTCGTAGGCAGGTTGCCTGACCGCTGTCAAGGGAGGATTCAGCGAATTGGACCAGTACATATCGTCGAAACCCACGATGGCAATGTCTTCCGGAATCCTTAATTTTTTCCGGTGTATGGTTTCCAGGGCTCCAAGGGTAATAAGATTGTTCCCGGTAAACAGGGCATCGGGCGGATTGGGCAGGTTAAGCAATTCTTCGCATAGTTTAATCCCGCTTTCATGCTTGGAATCTCCATAACGAACAAGGTCCTGGTCGAATTGAATCCCATTGTTGGCCAAGGCTTCACGGTATCCTTTTTCCCTCAGCCGGCTCGACGGAATAGTTGGCATCCCCGAGATATAGGCAATTCTCCGGTACCCCGTTTTGGCAAGATGGTCAACGGCCTTATAGGCTCCATCTACATTGTCGACCAAAACTACGTCGACATTCGATTCCTTTAATCCGCGGTCAACACAAACCACTGGCAAGCCATTCGAAAGCATTTTTTTCAACTGCGGATCATCCTCGCTGGCCGGCGCTGCTATTAATCCATCGATCGATTCCGATTGAAGTATTTCAAGGTACATTCGTTCCTTCTCCTTATCCTGCCCAAAATTACACATAATCAAGGCATAGTTCTTCGATGACGCTACATCCTCAATTCCTCTGAGCACATCAACATAAAATGGGTTTTGGATATCGGGTATCAATACCCCGATCAGGTTTCCTGAAAGGCTTTTCGACCGTAACCTTTTTGCCACCCGGTTGGGCTGATAATTTAACTCCTTTATTGCTTTTGCAATTTTCGCGCGTGTTGCATCGTTCACGCTGGTGCTGTTGTTCAATACCCTCGAAACAGTTGCAACCGAAACACCGGCCCTTTTAGCCACCTCGTTCATACTTGCCATATACGCTCCTGTAAATTAGGTTAAGTTAGATTATGAAAACGGTTTCATTTTTGAATCCGACAACAAACCTATACAATTTTGTGCTTAGAACATACAATTATGAATTGAAAATGAAAAATTAAAAACCAAAATCAAGATTCAAGTATAGGAAATTAAAACTCCCCTTCCGGTTTTCTGAAAAATCATTTTATTATTTTACAATTACTTACCTATGAATTGTTCGTTGTTTTTAAACAATTTTGCTTTAATTCATCATCCAATAAAAAAGCCTCACCCAATTATTGAACTCCTTTCTTTTCTCTTGTTACAAACCCTAAAACAAGACGTATTTTTAATTCAATGATAACGTTTTCATTGCAAAGATAAATTTTTAATCGTATACTTGCAGATCAATCCCCAACTTGGAAATTAAGAAATTATTCATGAAGGTATTCCATTAGAAAGGTGCTGTTTCCTAAAAACAGGATAAAAAGAGGTATTATGAAGTTAAACATTGATTATCTGATGCATCTATTTTTTTTGGATCGAGTTTTTCCGACATCTGTTTATACATACCTGACTTCTTTATTCAAAAATAATATGGTGGATTATTTTATTCCAACAAGGATCAACAGGAAATATCAGGATGTAATCGTTATCAACTACTAATAATCAAGAAGATGAAATTCAAGGAAGTCACAAAATCCGTAGGGAAATGCAGTATCGTTCTTTTCTCTTTCCTATTGGCTTTTTCCTATTTTAATTCAAGAGCATCAGGTATTTACAACATGTTGGAATTGGGAGCCGATAACCAGGGGAAAAACCTGAATACCCAAATCATTGCCTCAACCATTGCAAGTGCTTCTGAAATTGGTGGGGGTACGCTTTACTTCCCTGCAGGAACTTATCTCACCGGCCCCATCCACCTGAAAAGCAATATTGTGTTGAACCTCGAAGCTGGAGCCACTTTACTTTTCTCCGACCACTTCGACCATTACCTGCCTTTTGTTGCCTCTCGATGGGAAGGTACCAATGTGAACAATTTCTCACCCCTGATTTACGCTTACGAAGCCGAAAACATCACCATCACGGGTCGTGGAAAAATCGACGGCCAGGGTAAAAAATGGTGGGAGTCGTTTTTCGATATCTGGAAAAACCATAAAGAAGACAAAACCAAATGGCAACTTGAATTCGAAAAGCAAAATCCCGATATCCTTCGCCCCGACTTGCCTGGAATGATTGAGCTGGGATTTTTAAGGCCCCCATTCATCCAGTTCATGTATTGCAGCAATATAAAAATTGAAGGGATTACCATCGTCAACTCCCCATTCTGGACAGTAAATCCCCAATTTTGCGACCATTTAACGGTTGATGGGGTAACCATCAACAACCCTCCTTCACCCAACACCGACGGGATCAACCCCGAAAGTTGCCGCAACGTGCACATCAGCAACTGCCACATCTCGGTTGGCGACGATTGCATCACCATTAAATCGGGAAAAGACCGCGACGGCAGGCTCCGCAATGTGCCCTGCGAAAACATCACCATCAGCAACTGCACCATGTTGAATGGCCATGGCGGAGTGGTAATCGGCAGTGAAATGTCGGGCGGGGTAAAAAAAGTAACCATCACCAATTGTGTTTTCCAGGGCACCGACAGGGGCATCCGTATTAAATCGGCTCGGGGACGTGGCGGGGTTGTTGAAGACATCAGGGTGAGTAACATCATATTGAAAGATCTTAAACGTGAAGCATTCACCCTCAACCTATTTTATCAGAAATCAGACCCTGAACCTTTCAGTGAAAGGACCCCCGTGTTCAGGAACATTCATTACAGCAATGTTACAGGCACTGCGAAACAATCGGCGCTGATTGTTGGCCTCGAAGAATCGCCGGTCGAAAATATATCTTTCAACGACATCAGGCTTTCCACCCAAACCGGCTTTCAGGTCAAGGATGCCCGCGACATCAGTTTTCACCAGGTTCACATCAACACCCAATCGGGCCCGGCCATCAAAGCCGAAAAGGTAAAATACCTCGATTTATGCGATGTGCGCACCAATGAACCTCATGAAAATGACCCCGTTATTGAACTCATCAACGTGCAGCACGCCTATGTCCGCGATTGTTACCAAAACCGGCCAACCAAGCTCTTTATGAAAATCGACGGGGAAAACAGCCATGACATTAACCTTCGGAACAACTTGTTTCAATGGGTTAAAACACCGGTGCAGCAAACAGGTAATGTACCAAAAGTGGCAGTGACTTTTAAATAAACCAATACTCGTTGATACCTGTTTTTAAGTGGTTTAATCTCAGTTAGTGAATATCAATGGGGATGAAAATAGATAAAACCAGAAATAATCCAATTTGAAAGAATTTAGTACATTTGAAGAAAAACACTATGAATATTGAGAGAACTGCAAACGAAATTATCTTCAGGTTTCCAAAGGATATGGATTTGGACGATCTGCAGGATTTGACAGACTTATTTGAGTATAAAGAATTGACTAAGGGAACCATAACATCACAAAATGATGTTGATACTTTAGTAAAATCAATAAAAAAAGGTCGTTGGGAAAGAACTAAGCAACAACTTGAAAAATGAGGGTAGTTGTTGATACAAATATTGCTTTTAGTGCCATTCTAAATACAAACAGTAAGATTGCAAGAATACTATTACAGCCAAAAAGCAGACTGAATTTTTATTCAACTGAACAACTGTCTCGTGAGATCCAAGAACATATGGGAAAAATACAGATGATCTCAAACTATTCAGATTTTGAATTGAATAAGATCATTGCTCTTATAAAAAGCAAGATAAGGTTTATCAATATAAAATTAATTTCAAAAGAATCATACGCATTTGCAGAATCACTAACTCAAAACATCGATATCGATGACACTGAATTTGTTGCTTTGGCTGAACATGTTAAAGGAAGGTTGTGGAGTGGAGATAAAGAATTACAAAAAGGTTTAAATGCTAAAGGATGGAACAAATTCATTTCAACAGAGGAGCTTTTTAACAAATTCATTAGGAATAGGGTGCTTTAATATTTAAATTTTAATCTGCTATCAACTAACTATAATAAGGAGAAATTATGAAATTCATTCATACCATAACCATCTTCCTATGCCTCATGTTCTTCGCATCATGCAGCACTTCTTCCCTTAAAAGGAGGGGCATGAAAGGCGCTTACGAGACTACTCTGGATTTTGAAAAATTCAAAAACCCACCTGCCCATTACCGCTCTTTCCCCTTTTATTCAATCAACGACCGCTTGGATACAACCGAAATCAAACGCCAGATTGCCGGGTTTAAGGAGGCCGGATTGGGAGGCTTTTACCTTCACAGCCGCGACGGGTTATTGACCGATTTTCTGAGCGAAGACTGGTGGCAGGCGATGAATGCTGCCGTTGATGCAGGAAATCAACACGGTTTGCAAACCATGTTTTACGATGAAGACAAATGGCCCAGTGGCTTTGCAGGTGGCATCATCCCCAAAATGGACGAATCGTACAGGGCCAAATCGTTGGCAAGGCTCGACAAAGACACTCCCCTGCCCACGGGTTCGGTAGTGTTAAAAGAAGATGAAAATTTCAGGTACATCGAATATACGACCCAAATGGGAAACAACAAATTCAACGGCACCTGCTACGTCGACCTGATGAACCCCGAAATGGTAAAGGCCTTTTTACAGGTTTCGCACAAACCCTATATCGAAAAATACAAGTCGAAAATTCAAGGATATGTGCCTGGGTTTTTCACTGATGAACCGCATATCCATGCCCGTTATTTCGACCCGAAAACCCCGCACAAGGGTCTTTATTCCTACTCCCCCTTTGTGAGGCAAAAGTTTAAAGTGCTTTTTGGCTACGATTTTATCGACAAAGTTGACCTTCTTTTTGAAGAGAAAGACAACTGGCGCCAGATCAGGTTACAATATCATCAGGCTGTGGCCCTTCAGTTCGAGGAAAGCTTCAGTAAACAAATTGCTTCATTTTGTGAACAGAACGGGTTCCTTTTTACCGGGCATTACCTTGCCGAAGATGTACTTGAGAAAGTACGCGACAGGGCAGGGAATACCATGCTGCATTACCGGAACCTGCACCAACCCGGAATCGACATACTGGGACTGGGCTTCGATGGCAAACTGATCACAGCCAGGGCATTGAGCAGTGTGGCCAACCAATACGACCAGCCCCGCCGACTGAGTGAACTGTTCGGGATCAGCGGCCAAAACATGAATTTCGAAGACCGTAAATGGCTGGCCGGTTGGCACGCCATTACCGGGGTGAACCATTTTTGCCCTCACCTTACCCTTTACAGCATGAAAGGGCTGCGCAAACGCGACTATCCGCCTACCTTTTCTTATCATCAGCCGTATTGGGCTTATAATAAAATAATTGAAGATTATCTTGGACGGATTTCTTATGCCGCCACCATCGGGAAATATGTTCCCCAAATTCTTGTAATCAACCCCCTTGAAAGCGAGTTCCTTAAAAGCGGATCCGAGGGCGAATTTACCCAGCAAACCCTCGCGGTGTTGGAAGCCCTGCAACAAGCCCATTTCGATTACGACCTGGGCGATGAACAAATCATGTCGGAAATAGCCAAAATATCCAACAAAAAAATTAAACTCGGCTCAATGCATTACGAAGCCGTTCTTCTACCCGATATGTTGGGCATCAGGTCTTCTACACTGAAGCTGCTCCTAAAATTTTCAGCCAAAGGGGGGAAAATTATGTACACCGGCAGGTTCCCGGTTTATGTCGATGGGCTTGAACAAAACCAGGAACTGAATAGGCTAAAGGAAAAATCGTTCTTTATTGAGCCGAGCCAAATCCAGGCTGAATTAAAAAAACAGATCAGTCCCAATATCTCGGTTGAAAACGACAAAGGCAGGGTGTGGACTCAAGTACGCGAAACCCGTGAAGGCCATCTGGTCTTGTTTAGCAACTTATCGAGAACCGAGACTGCACACATCGAAGCCAGCTCGCCACTTTTCGATGGCAGTAGTGTACTCTGGGATCCTTCGGCAGTAGCTTGTTTCGAACTTAAACCCGATGCTGAAGGGAAATTCTCGCTTACAATTGCCCCTTCTTCACTGGTTTGGATCAGCACAGGCATGTTGAGCCAAAAGGCACAAAACCTTCAGCCTTATCCTGTTGAAGCTTCTTCTGAAGCCATTCTTTCCCTTGATGGAAAGTGGAAAGGAACGCGTTTAAGCCCGAATTCCCTGACAATCGATTTTGCCAGCTATTCAACCGACGGCCAGAATTTCAGCCAGCCCGAACCCATAATCGGCATTTTCAACCGTCTGTCCGACCAAAAATATTCAGGCCCGCTGGTGCTGAAATATACTTTCGAAGCCGAACAAATTCCTTCAAGCATCAGGCTTTCGGTCGAACAACCTGAAATGTACAAGAGCATCACTGTTAATCAACAAGTTATTCAATTTGAAAAAGATGCCTTTTTTGTCGACCATTTGTTCCCCTCATCCAATGTTGTTGGATTAGTCAGAAAAGGCATCAACCAGATCGTTATGGAACTGGACTTCCAACCGGCCATCGACAACAGCGAAATGGCCAGCGAACGCTACGGCTCCGAAATCGAAAGCATTTATCTTTTTGGCGACTTTGGGGTGAAAGGGCTACAACCTGTGGTAACGATGAACAGCCAAAGAAACCGGAGCGGGGATTTTATCGCAAGGCCAGTCAATGGTTTTACTTCTTTTAAACTTTCAGCCGAAGATTCTCTTTTCGACGGAGACCTTACCCCAAAAGGTTATCCCTTCTTTTCGGGCAGTTTCAAACTAACAAAGGAATTCCCGATCGGAAACCTGGAACCGGAAATGGAATATTTTATAGAATTTCCTAATTTTGAAGCTATTGTATTGGAAGTAACCCTAAACGGAAAGTTGATCGATACCTTGTGCTGGTCGCCCTACCAAATCAACATTTCAGAGCATTTGACCCCTGGCACGAACCAAGTTTCAATTGTATTGGTTTCGTCGTTGAGAAACCTGATGGGCCCCCACCACAACCAAAGTGCCGAGATGATCAGGGTGGGCCCGGCCAATTTCACCGGAGCAGGAGGCTTCCCCGACGGAAGTGGTAATAAAAACTGGTACGATCTCAGGATAAGCAATCCATCGTTGCGCACCTGGACCGATACCTACTGGCACATCCCTTTTGGATTATTGGAAGCACCGAAAATAAGTAGAAAAACAAAAAATAAGGACTTATGAAGAAGGCATTCATCCCATTCATCGTTATCCTCTTCGTTTTTGCCGGATGCCGCTCCCAATCCGAAGTATATCTTTTTACTTCCTTTCGTGAACCGGCCACCGATGGTCTTTACCTGGCCTGGAGCGAAGATGGGTATCATTGGGACGACCTCGGTGGCCCATTCCTGGCTCCGATGGTGGGCACTCAAAAAGTAATGCGCGACCCTTCGGTGGTAAAAGGTCCCGACGGTACCTATCACATGGTGTGGACATCATCGTGGAAAGGCGACCTTGGCTTCGGATACGCTTCAACCAAAGATTTTATCAGCTGGTCGGAACAAAAGCACCTGCCGGTAATGGCACACGACACCTCAACAGTGAATGTTTGGGCTCCTGAGATTTTTTACGATGATGAAAGCAAGGACTTTATCATCACCTGGGCATCAACCATTCCTTTTAAATTTGAAAAAGGAATTGAAGAGGAGCGCAACAACCACCGTATGTACTATGTGACCACAAAAGATTTTATTACCTTCTCGGAAACCAAGCTTTATCTCGATCCTGGATTTAGCGTAATCGACTGCGTTATTGTAAAACGGGGAAAAGGCGACTACGTGCTGGTGTTGAAAGACAATACCCGACCGAACCGAAACTTGAAGGTAGCTTTTGGCAAAACTCCGCTCGGGCCATGGGAAAATATTTCAAAACCTTTTACCGGTTTCCTGACCGAAGGCCCTACTGTAATCAAACCTGCCGGCAAGTATTTGATATACTATGATTTTTATGGTGAAAAGAAATACGCGGCAGCCGAAACCGAAGATTTCATTTCTTTTGCTGATGCCACTTCTGAAATTTTGCTTCCCCAAGGGCATAAGCATGGTACCATCACTAGAGTGAAACACGGTGTGATAGAAAAAATTAAAAAGGGAAAAGTCATTGGTCATTAGAAAAGAGGGTAGATTGCAACTGGCATTATCCCGATGGGAAAAATAAACAACAACGAAATGAAAACAACAATCGGAATATTCCACATACTTTCTGTTACAGCATTGGCAATATGCCTGTTTGGTTTTAGCCATTCAATTCATGCCCAGGAAGGAGTTTACTTCACCCACGGCATACTGGCCAACCCCGATTACCATCATGGTCGGCTGGAACCGGTTGTCGGGGCACACCATTACCAGACCTTCCGCGCCAACCGCGAGCGGCCCGACAGCGCTGAGGGCTCAGGCTGGACATACAACCACGGCCCCAACATGGCATACTGGAACAATACATTCCACATTCAATACATCAGCAACCCGGTGGGCGAACACGAAGCCCCTGGCCGTGTCGATTATCAATATTCTGCCGATGGCCTGCACTGGAGCAAGCCCGTGATACTCTTCCCGCCCTATCGCATCCCCGACGGAACCATCAAGGAAGGCGTTGAGGGCATTGCCAACGATCTGTATTCGGTTACGCACCAGCGCATGGGTTTCTATGCTGCAAAAAACGGGACCTTGCTCACCCTGGGCTATTATGGCATCTGCATCACCGGAAAAGACAGTCCCAACGATGGCAACGGCATTGGCCGCGTGGTGCGTGAAATCAAGGCCGATGGCACTTTTGGCCCCATCCATTTCATTCGCTACAATAAAAATTGGAACGAAAAGAATACAACCCTACCCTTCTACCAGAAATCGAAAGACAAGAAGTTTGTAGCTGCCTGCGATGAGCTCCTGGCCAACCCGCTCATGATGATGCAGTGGGTCGAGGAAGCCGATCGCGACGACGAGCTCATTCCGCTCAAGCTTCAATTCAAGGCATTTTGCTACTATCACCTTCCCGATGGCCGTGTAGTGGGTTTGTGGAAAAATGCCCGCACTGCCATCAGCCACGATGGAGGAAAAACCTGGCCCCGCCCCGAAGAAGCTCCCGGGTTGATCACCAAAAGCGCCAAAATATGGGGACAAAAAACTTCCGACGGAAACTATGCCACCGTATATAATCCTACCCAATTCCGCTGGCCCCTGGCCATTTCGACCAGTACCGACGGACTGGAATATACCAACCTTTGGCTGCTCAACGGCGAAATTTCGACCATGCGCTACGGTGGTCAACATAAGTCGTACGGCCCGCAATACATGCGCGGAATCATCGAGGGCAATGGCACTCCTCCGGGCAACGACATGTGGCTTACCTACAGCATGAACAAGGAAGATATTTGGGTATCGAAAGTACCAGTACCCGTTACCACAAAACCATCAGGCCATGCCAACGATGTGTTTTCAAACCTGTCCGACGGTAGCGAACTCAACACCTGGAACCTGTTTTCACCCTTATGGGCTCCGGTGAAAATCGAAAAAGGAGCCCAAAACGAAAAATGGCTTTCGATACGCGATTTCGACCCTTACGATTATGGAGTAGCCGAAAGGGTTTTCCCATCTTCTGAAAAAATCAATGTTGAATTTATAATCAAAACCGGACAGAACGATCATGGTATGCTGCAAATTGAGTTGCAGGATGCAAAAGGTACCCCGGCAGCAAGGATCATTTTTAACGAAAAAGCCGAATTACATGCCAAGGATGGCTACAACTATTCGCGCCTTTTGTTATACGAAGCCGAACGCGAGTACACCATCCGCATCGAAGCCGATTCAAAAACCAATAGGTACGAGGTATTTGTCGATGGCGAGCGCAAAACCGCCAGGGGGTTAGTGGCTTCGGTTGAATCGTTCTCCCGCATCGTGTTTCGCAGTGGCGAGCGGCGCTATTATCCGAACATCGAGTCACCCGGCATGCAACGCTTCGATGTCGAAAATGGAGGAATTCCCGTTGCGGAAGCCGCTTTTTTCATTCAATCCCTCCGCTCCTGGTAACCCTATGTGCCCTATGTGTCTATGTGGTTGTATAAAGTGTAATAAATTAAAGCATTTAAAATGAAGTTTATTAAAGTCAAAAAGAGGTTTCAAAAAATTTCACTGCAAGGCAT
The DNA here is from genome assembly GCA_964606515.1 of uncultured Prolixibacteraceae bacterium. Lineage (GTDB taxonomy): Bacteria > Bacteroidota > Bacteroidia > Bacteroidales > Prolixibacteraceae > CAZSIK01. The sequence continues at coordinate 9,959 of CAZSIK010000022.1, read as the reverse complement.
AACCGTAGTCATGCTCACTACAGTAATCTATACCGCCCAGGCAAAATCATTTTTGAAATCCGAAAACTTCAAACACCATGTCGAGTATTTCAACCGCATGGAGCAGGAAAATATCGCACAGGCTATCCCAAACACTCAGGCATGGGAGTGGATGAAAGCAAACATCCCTTTGTTCGAATGCCCTCAGGACAACTTTGAAGAGATGTACTATTACCGTTGGTGGACGCTTCGCAAACATATTAAGGAAACTCCGGCAGGCTATGCCTTCACCGAATTCCTGGTTCAAAGAAGTTATTCCGATAAATACAATCTTATAGCCTGCGCCATTGGCCATCATGTTATGGAAGCCCGCTGGCTTCATAACAAGAAATATCTCGACCAATACCTATATGCTTGGTTTCGGGGCAACGAAGGCAAGCCCATGAACAAGCTGATGAAATTCAGCAGTTGGACTCCTGCTGCCCTGTACGAAAAATATTTGGTTGATGGCGATAAAGAGTACATGCTCGGTTTATTGCCCGACATGATCAGTCACTACAACCAGTGGGAAGTCGAGCGTCGCTTGCCCAACGGCCTTTTCTGGCAGGAAGATGTAAAAGACGGCATGGAAGAGCAAATCAGCGGGGGCCGAAAGGTGAAAAATGCCCGGCCTACCATCAACAGTTACATGATTGGCAATGCCATCGCCATCAGCAAAATGGCCGGATTGGCAGGGAAAACCGAATTGCAAAAGCTGTTCGAAGCAAAAGCTGATACGATAAAATCGTTGATGGAAGCCAAACTCTGGAATCCCGAAAAGCAGTTCTACGAAACCATCCGCGAAAAAACCGACAGCTTTGCCGGTGTACGCGAGGCCATTGGCTTTATCCCCTGGTATTTCAATATTCCATCACAAGAGAAAACCATGGCGTGGGTACAGGTCAAAGACGAACAAGGTTTTCTTGCTCCTTATGGAATGACCACAGCCGAACGCCGCCATCCGGAATTCCGCACGCACGGTTGCTGCAAATGCGAATGGGACGGGGCCATCTGGCCTTTTGCCACTTCCCAAACCCTTACCGGGATGGCGAATCTTCTGAACAACTATGAACAAACAGTTGTGGACGATTCGGTTTATTTCAGCCAATTTGAAAAATATGTTGAGTCGCAGTACCATCGTGGCCGCCCCTACATTGGCGAATACCAAGACGAAGTGACTGGTTATTGGTTGAAAGGCGATCAGGAACGCAGCCGCTATTACAACCATTCCACGTTCAACGATTTGATCATAACCGGGCTGGTGGGTTTGCGCCCCCGAGCCGATGAAAAAACAGAAGTGAACCCGCTCCTTCCTGAAGGAAAATGGGACTGGTTCTGCCTCGACAATGTAAAATATCAAGGAAAAATCATCACCATTGTCTGGGACAAGGACGGTACGAAATACAAGAAAGGTAAAGGACTATATGTGTTGGTGAATGGGAAAGAAAAAGGTCGACGTAGCGATTTGGGAAAGGTAATTTGTGAATGAACCACAATAGGCACATAGAACACAATAGAAAAAAAATAGCCCCATCGGGGTACAAGCAAATACAATATGAAACAGATAAAATACAACGTATTGTTCATTTTTTTATTCACGATCCTTTGGGGTTGTGAATCTAAAACCGATTGGAAAAAAGGCATTGTTGAAGAACAGTTTCTCTACGATACAGCCTCCTTTCCATCATGCCACGCCGGAACCCTGGCCGAAACCCCCGAAGGTTTGGTGGCCGCCTTCTTCGGAGGAACCCACGAACGCCATCCCGATGTGTGCATCTATGTATGCCGCATGGTCGATGGAAAGTGGACCGACCCTGTGGAGGCTGCCAATGGAATCCAAAACGATACCCTGCGCTTACCCACCTGGAACCCGGTGTTGTTTCAGGTTCCCAATGGAGAGCTGCTCCTTTTTTATAAGGTAGGTCCCAGCCCTTCATCCTGGTGGGGCATGCTGAAACGTTCGACCGACCATGGACGTTCCTGGGGAGAAGCAGAAAAACTGCCCGATGGCTTCCTGGGCCCAATCAAAAACAAGCCTGAATTGCTGGTTGATGGTACGCTGATTTGTCCAACCAGCCTGGAAGGTGACGGCGGTTGGCGGGTTTATTTCGAAACCACAAAAGATTGGGGAAAAACATGGGAGAAAAGCGACTTCATCAACGATGGAAAAATGTACAACATCATTCAGCCCAGTATTTTGAAACACAAAGATGGACGGTTGCAAATACTCTGTCGCAGCAAAAATGCTGTGGTTGCCAGTGCATTTTCCTCTGATAACGGTAAAACATGGGGCTTAGTGAATCCATCGGGACTACCCAACAACAATTCGGGCACCGATGCCGTAACCCTGAAGGATGGTCGCCACCTGGTGGTGTACAACCATGTGAAAACGCCAATGAACGCACCCAAGGGCCACCGTACCCCGCTCAATGTAGCCATCAGCGACGATGGGAAAAACTGGTTTGCTTCGCTGATCCTCGAAGATTCGGAAATCAGCCAATACTCTTATCCCGCTGTCATTCAATCGTCCGACGGAATGGTGCACATTATTTACACCTGGCGCCGCGAAAAGATGAAGTATGTGAAGGTTGATCCTAAGAAGTTGAACAAAGTAAAAATTCAATACGAAGAGTGGCCTGTGGACCAACCACAATAGGCACATAGGACACAATAGTTTTGAATCTTTACCTATCAATATTTCTATGTGACCTATTGTGCCTATTGTGGTTCAAAAAGAAAAAACGATGAATAGAATTCTAACCATAACAATCCTTTTTCTCTTCACTTTAATAGGAAGAGCCCAAACTTCGGACAGCAAGTTCCAAGAACCGCTGCGTGATGTGCTGAAGGAGATCGAAACACAATTTAATGTGAAGCTTCGCATTTCGGAAAAAGATGTGGAAGGGAAGGTGCTCGACTATGCCAAATGGCGTTTTCGCCCCAGCCTCGAAAAAACCCTCACCAACGTATTGGCACCTTTCGATCTGGTTTTCCTACCCGATGGTGCTCCGAATAAGTTTAAAATACAGGGCTTTCAATATCACATACGCAGCAAGGACGATGCAAAAGAAATACTCGACCAACTGGCCGATTTGTATTCAAACAGAACACAATGGGAAGCCCGCCGCGCTTCGATAAAGCCTTGCGTTTTAAAAGCACTTCGTTTGTCTCCCATGCCGGCATCACCCGGAACGCCCCCCATTCTGACCCCAATAAGAAAGATGGATGGCTACACGGTTCAAAACATAGCCTTGGAAGTGTTGTCCGGCGTTTATGTCTGTGGATCAATTTACAAGCCTGAAAAAACCAAAGGAAAAATCCCGGTGGTGCTGTGCCCGATCGGCCACTTTCCCAATGGGCGTTACCACGGGCAGATACAAAGCCGATGTGCCGGTTTGGCCCGGATGGGAGCCATGGCCATCACCTATGACCTGTTTGCTTGGCAGGAATCGGCCCTTCAGTTCGAAGGCAAATACCACCGCAGCAGTCTGGCCAATACCATGCAGGCGCTCAACTCCATTCGCCTGCTCGATTATATGCTCGCACTAAAAGAAGCCGATACCAGTCGGGTTGGAATAACCGGAGCTTCTGGCGGCGGCAGCCATTCGATGTTGATCTCGGCCATCGACGAGCGCATCAAAGTAAGCGTTCCAACCGTAATGATGTCGGCCATTCACTATGGTGGTTGCCCCTGCGAAAGCGGAAATCCCGTTCACCTTTGCGGAGGAGGGACCAATAACGTGGAACTGGCCGCGATGTTTGCCCCAAAACCCCAACTCATTATTTCCGACGGTGGCGACTGGACCACCAATGTGCCCGAATTGGAATTCCCATACCTGAAACGCATCTACGATTTTTACGGGGCCCCGGTCGAAAACGCACACTTCCCTGCCGAGGGCCACGACTATGGAGCTTCTAAACGGACTGCCATGTACCGCTTTATGGCAAAACACCTGGGTTTGGATGAATCAAAAGTCTTCAATGATAAGGGAGAACTCGACGAAGCTGCCATTAATATTGAACCCATGAACGCGCTGAAAGTATTTGGCGATAACGGCGAAAAACTCCCGGACAATGCCATCCGTTCCTTCCACGATTTGGAAAAACTCTTCGGAATGGAACCCAATTACGACAAATCGAAATACAAAATCGGGGTATGCGATTGGATGATCTTGAAACGACAGAAATTGGGTGCTTTCCAAAAAACCAGTCAAATTGGAGCCGACGGTCTGCTGCTCGACATGGGCGGCTTAGGTAAACGGCCCACCTTCGACAGCAAGTTGATGGACCCCATTGAACGGGGCAAATTTCAGGCAGCTCAAAAACAGTACAACCTCGAAATTGCAGGCATTGCCATGTCGGGTTTCTATGCCCAGAATTTTGCTGAACGCGATGTGGCGCCCATGATCGACGACTGCATCAACACCATGCAGCTGATGGGCACGAAAGTAGCTTTCCTCCCCCTGGGCAACGAAGGCGATTTGATCAAACACCCCGAACGGCGCGATTCCATTGTGGCAAAGCTTCGCATGGCTGGTAAAAAAGCCGAGACTGCGGGTGTGGTCATTGGCATCGAAACCGCTTTGGATGCTGCTGGCGAAATCAAGCTGCTCGAAGAAATCGGGTCACCGGCCATTAAAATTTATTGCAATTTTGCCAATGCCCTTCAAAACGGGCACGACTTGTACAGCGAATTGAAACTGTTGGGCAAAGACCGCATTTGCCAGATCCTGGCATCAAACAGCGATGGGTTTTGGCTCGAAAACGATCCGGCCATCGATATGCGAAAAGTAAAACAAACCCTCGACGAGATGGGCTACACCGGCTGGTTAGTGATCGAACGTTCGCGCGATGCCAGCAATCCCCGCGATGTAGTGGGCAATTTCGGGGCAAATGCAAGGTATTTGAAATCGGTTTTTCAGTAGAGCAGTATTGCAAAAAGATTTAAATAATCAGTAATTTTACAACTCCTGCAAACATTTAAAAACAATATAAACGATGGATATACAAACTCGAAAAATTACATTTATACAAGAATTTTTGAGTCTTCAAAATGAAGAAATTGTACGTGGACTTGAAGATTTTCTGAAAGAAAAGAAAAAACAGCTTTCAGAAAATGAAATAAAACCAATGTCTATTGAGAAGTTCAATAGCGAAATAAATATGTCATTAGAAGACTCCAAGAATAATAAAGTGATTAAAGCTGCTGATTTAAAAGCAAAAATCGAGAAATGGGCTTAACTGTTTTTTGGACCCAATTTGCCGAGAACAAATTATTAAATGTTTTTTCTTATTATAAAGAAAAAGCTGGAATTAGGATTGCTCAAGAGTTAGTAAATGGAATTGTTGACAAGTCATTGCAATTGGAAACAAATCCTCAAATTGGTCAAATTGAACCGTTGCTTTTGGATCGTCCTTATGAGTTTCGATTTTTATTGCATAAAAATTATAAATTGATTTACCGGATAGATAATAAACGGAATAGAATTGAAATTGTCAACCTGTTTGATTGTCGCCAGAATCCTGAAAAAATTAAAGATATATAGTTCGTTAGTCCTTATCCTTTAACCCATCTAATTAATAATCATGAATCCATTATTTCAGAATAAGTTTTTATGTTTGGTTCTTTTTGTCTGCTTGTCGTTTTCGGCCAGCGCCCTCGAAATTTGGGTGTCACCTACCGGGAACGACTCCAACTCCGGCACATCCTCAGAGCCCCTGAAAACCATGCTGATGGCCCAACGCAAAGTACGCGAAATGCGCCGCCTGAACCAGGTTGGTCGGAACGAAGAAGCTCAGATCATCTTATTGGACGGGAACTACCGCCTTATTGAACCCTTGCTTTTCCGTCCCGAAGATTCCGGTTCGTCAAATAGTGTGACAACGATAAAAAAAGCACCCGGTGCATCGCCGGTAATCAGTGGTGGGGTGACTGTTACGGGTTGGACAAAGGCATCGAAAATTGCCGGATTGCCAGCTGAGGCACAAGGCAAAGTATGGGTGGCCGACGCTCCCCGTGTAGCTGGTCGCCGTTTGGAATTTCGACAAATGTGGGTAAATGGGCAAAAAGCAACCCGTGCCACCAATCTCAGCGATGGCGTTCTTCCCCGCATTCTTTCAGCCGACAAGCAAAATGAATCGTTCTGGATACCAAAGCCCAAAACCAGTTTTAGCGAAATCAAACAACTTGAAATGGTGATCCACCAGTGGTGGGCCATTGCCATTCTTCGGGTGAAAGAGATCAAAACCGTTGGCGACAGTTCGCTGATTACCTTTCACCAACCCGAAAGCCGTATTGAATTTGAACATCCATGGCCAGCACCGTTTATTGATGAACTGAAAGAGTATAATGGAAACTCGGCTTTCTTTTTCAACAACCACATTTCGTTGTTGAACCAGCCGGGCGAGTGGTACGAGGACATTGACAACGGCAAAATATACTACTGTCCCAAGGAGGGTGAAAACCTGAATACCGCCGAAGTGGTTGCGCCTTATCTCGAAACTTTAATGGAAATAACGGGAACGCTCGACAATCCTGTTTCAAACCTCACTTTCGATGGAATCCAGTTTCAACATACAACTTGGATGCGTCCTTCGTTGCAGGGCCATGTGCCGCTTCAGGCCGGTTTTTCGATCTTAGATGCCTACAAACTGCTTGAGCCCGGAACACCTGATAAGGCAGGGTTGGAAAACCAGGCATGGCTCGAACGCCAACCGTCTGGTGTGGAAATCAGCCATGCCCGGCAAATTCAATTTGTGAATTGTGGCTTTTCACACATGGCAGCCACTGCACTCGACTTCATCGAAGGCACTTGTCACAATAGAGTGTCCGATTGCACCATCAACGACATTGGCGGAACAGGTATTCAGATCGGTTTCTTTGGCGATAAAGCCTTTGAGGCTCACTTGCCTTACGATCCCAGCGACGAAAGGGAAGTCTGCCGCTTCGAAACCATCACAAACAACCTCATTACCGACTGTACCAACGAAGATTGGGGCTGCGTGGGCATCAGCGTTGGTTATGCCCATAACGTGAACATTGAAAACAACGAAGTAAGCTACTTGAACTACTCAGGAATTTGCGTGGGCTGGGGCTGGACAAAAACCATCAATTGTATGAAAAACAACCGGGTTTATGCCAATTACATCCATCACTTTGCCAAAAATATGTATGATGTTGGCGGAGTGTACACTCTCTCGGCACAGCCAAACGGGCAGGTTATACAGAACAGGATCGAGCATTTAGAGAAAGCGCCGTATGCACACATTCCTCTGCACTATCAGTACATCTATTATGACGAAGGTTCGTCGTACATCCGTGCAATAAATAACTGGACCGAAGCAGACAAGTTCTTCTCGAATACCCCAGGCCCTGGCAACGAGTGGATCAACAATGGGCCGCAGGTATCAGACTCGATTAAAAACGAGGCAGGAAGGAGAAAATAGAAGGAGATAGAAAGCAATTGGAAGCATTAGAAAACAGTTGAAGGCGAAAGGAAGCAATTGTTTCCCGCCTACTTTTTAGGCAAAAAATTTGAATTACTTGACTATTGCTGCTTAATAAATATTATTGAATAAGGTATTTCAATCTCAATGTGACCCTAAAATCATAAATAATAAATCGAAAATGTTTATTTCAGAAAAAATAAAAAGCTTAAAGGGAATTGTCCCTCCGATGATTACTCCCTTGAAAGATGTTGATACCCTCGACGTAGAGGGATTGGAACGGTTAATCGAGCACATCCTGGCAGGCGGTGTTTCGGGTTTGTTTGTGCTGGGCACAACCGGCGAGTTTTCGAGCTTGAGCTATCGCCTTCGCAATGAATTGGTCGAAAGGGTTTGCAAGCAGGTGGCTGGCAGGGTGCCTGTACTGGTGGGCATCACCGATACCGCCATCATCGAAAGCTTAAACTTGGCCAGGCATGCTGCCGATTGTGGTGCCGATGCGTTGGTAGCAGCTCCACCTTATTATTACGGAGCCGCCCAGCCTGAGCTGATCGAGTATTTCGAAGCTTTGGCAAAACGGGTTCCGCTGCCGCTTTACCTGTACAATATGCCAGTGCATACAAAGGTGATGATTGATCCGAACACGGTGCGGAAAATTGCCGAAATGCCCTCGGTGGTGGGTTTGAAAGACAGCTCGGCCAACATGGCCTACTTCCGTTCGCTGCAATATGCCATGCGCGACTACAAAGAGTTTCAGCTTTATGTAGGCCCCGAAGAAATGATGGCCGATGCCGTGTTGCTGGGAGCTACCGGTGGCGTGAACGGCGGTGCCAACATGTTCCCGAAGTTGTATGTCGATTTGTACATGGCGGCTGTCGAAAAAGACTTCGACAAGATCAAACCGTTGCAGGAAAAAGTGATGCAAATCAGTTCTCTTATTTATACTGTGGGAAGATATGGCTCAAGTTATCTGAAAGGGTTGAAATGTGCGCTGTCTGTTATGGGCATTTGCGACGACTTTCTGGCCGATCCTTTCCACCGCTTCAAAACGGAAGAGCGTGAACGGATTGTGCAAAACCTTGGACAAATCAATTTGAAATAGAAACAAGTCAATAGTCACTAGGAAAGGGGAAATAATTGGGTAACTAATAATCCAAATTCCTTTTCCTAATGACGAATGACTTTTTTCGAATGACTAACTACTAAATAAAATGAAACTACCTATTATTGATCTGGCGGTTTTCCTGATTTATATGCTCGGGATTGTCATTTTCGGAAGTCTTTTCTTCAGTAAAAACCGCGATACAAAAGAGTATACCGCAGGTAGCGGAAAGTTGCCAGCATGGGTAGTGGGTATGTCTATTTTTGCCACGTTTGTAAGTAGCATAAGTTTTTTGGCCTTACCGGGCAAAGCCTACCAAAGCGATTGGAATGCTTTTGTATTTAGCCTGAGCATCCCGTTTGCTTCCATTATGGCAGTGAAATTTTTTGTGCCACTTTATCGGAGCATGAACAGCATTTCGGCTTATGCGTATCTGGAACAACGTTTTGGTCCATGGGCACGCATTTACGCTTCAGCCTGTTATATCCTTACCCAGCTTATGCGCACAGGCTCCATCCTTTACCTGATGGCGCTTCCTTTGTATGCCCTCTTTGGCTGGAGCATCCCGTTGATTATTGCCATTACCGGAATCAGTGTTGTTATCTATTCCATGCTGGGCGGAATCAAAGCGGTAATCTGGACCGATGCCATTCAGGGGATCATTTTGATTGGCGGAGCACTGGCTTGCGTGATTGTATTGCTCTTTAAGATGCCCGAAGGACCGGGGCAAATATTTACAATTGCTTCCGAAAGCCACAAGTTCAGTTTAGGAAGTTTTGGGTTCAACCTTTCCGAATCGACCTTTTGGGCAATGCTTATTTATGGCCTTTTTATCAATC
>CAZSIK010000022.1:0-544 GCA_964606515.1 uncultured Prolixibacteraceae bacterium | reverse complement strand
CCAAAACTATGTTCAACGTTATATGACCACCGAAACCGACCGCGAAGCCAAACGCTCGGCACTTTTTGGTTCATTGCTTTATGTGCCGGTTTCGCTGCTTTTCTTTTTTATTGGAACTGCACTGTTTGCATACTATAAAGCGTCGCCGGGTTTGTTGCCTGCCGAGGTTTCGGGAGATAAAGTTTTTCCTTATTTCATGGTAAAAGAATTGCCGGTTGGATTAACTGGATTGCTTATTGCCTCGGTATTTGCTGCGGGCATGAGTACCATCGCCACCAGTGTGAACGGGACCGCAACCATTGTGTTGTTTGATTATTACAAACGGTATTTCAACAAAGATGCCTCAGAAAAACAGTCGATGCGGGTGCTTTATTCCTCGTCATTTGTTTTTGGAGCTTTGGGGATTTTGATAGCCCTGGCTATGATTCAGGTGAAAAGTGCCCTCGATGCCTGGTGGATGCTGGCTTCGATCTTTAGTGGAGGGATGCTCGGATTGTTCCTGTTGGGATTTATGGCAAAGAAGGCGAAAAACTTTGACGCAGCC
>CAZSIK010000021.1:15389-27161 GCA_964606515.1 uncultured Prolixibacteraceae bacterium | reverse complement strand
ATAGGGATAGTCGCCCTGACCAATATTTTGTTGCCCGGTTACGCCCCATCCCAAACGGAGTTTAAGATCGGAGACTTGTTTAACATCTTTCAGAAAACCCTCTTCTTTTATTTTCCATGCCAGAGCAACAGCAGGAAACAGACCCCAGCGGGTTGCTGGCGAGAAGCGGGATGTTCCGTCCTGCCTAACCGTAACAGTTGCCAGGTAACGATCTTTCAAGGTATAATTCAGACGTCCAAAAAATGAAACCAGATAATATTCCGATGGATTTTCGTTGGCCAGGTAAATGTTTTTTGTCCCGGCCACATTGGTCGATTTGGCATAATCCATATGATAGAGGTGCTGCCACGAATAACCACCCATAATGTCAATCCTGCTGTCGATTGCATCGATATCTTTCACATAATTCAGGTAGAAATCGAGCAGTTCGTTGTGTTTGGTTTGGGTATACTCGCGGTCTTCGCCCCCTCCGTTTGTTGCATCGTACATCCAGGAGGCATTTTCGGGAACAAAAATGGTCCCTTCACTTTTTGAATAGTCATAACCTAAATTCAGGTTGGCACTTAATTCAGGTAAAAAAGGAAATTTATAATCCAACTGAAGATTGCCTATGCTGCGCATGACCTTCGAAATATCTTCGCGCATTTCGAGCATGGCCAATGGGTTGGCGGGTGCAACGCTATTAGGGTCGCCGGTTGGTTGTTTCCAGGTATAATAGCCCCCATATTTTTCGCTGTTGGTATCGTACACCTCCTGTGTGGGGTCGAAACCCACAGCATTTCCTATTGCTCCGGTATTCGCAAAACGGTTGTTTTCGTACATCCCTTTGATGTTCGCATTAATTTTCAGGTGGTTATCGAGCAATGTTGGGTTCAGGTTCAACGATCCGGTTACCCTTTCCATACTCGAAGTTTTCAATATACCCGATTGATTTGAATATCCCAATGAGGCACGATAGGGTATATTGGCTATGCCACCCGAAAGGCTAAAGTTATGATCGGTTCCGATAGCAGGTTGGAAAATCTGGCTTTGCCAGTCGGTATCGGTGCTACCGACCAACGAAAGAGCCGTTGCTTTTGCAGGTATCCCGTTTAAAGCCTGTTTGAATTCTTCGGCATTCAATACATCAATTTCGCCGGTACGCATACCTATTGAAATATTGCCGGAATAAGAAATATTCATCCCTTTTCCACTTCCCTTTTTTGTGGTAATGATCACTACGCCGTTCGATGCACGTGAACCATAAATAGCTGTAGCCGAAGCATCTTTCAAAACGGTAAAGGTTTCAATATCGTTTGGATTGATGGTGTTTAAAGGATTGCGCATACCCGAAACCGATTCGTTATCAATAGGAACACCATCGATAACCACCAACGGGTCGTTACTGGCCGAAAGGGAGGAACCTCCACGAATTCGAATCGTATAACCTGATCCGGGAGCACCCCCACCTGAGGTAATCTGAACCCCTGCAATTTTTCCTGAAACCAACTCCTGGGGTGACACAATGGCTCCCTGGTTGAAATCGTCGGAACTAACGGCCGATACAGATCCGGTGGCATCGCTCTTCTTTACTTGTCCGTAACCAATTACCACCACTTCGCCCAGGTCTTCGGTCGATTGCGATAAGGAAACATTAATAGTGGTCTGGCCACCTACCAATACCTCTTGCGAAATAAACCCGATAAACGAGTAGACAAGCGTTTGTTCTTTTGATACCGATAAAGAATATTGTCCATCAATATCGGTGGTTGTACCAAGGGTGGTCCCCTTTACCATGATGGTTGCTCCAACCAGCGGTTCACCGTTTTCGGTTGCGGTAACCGTTCCTGTTACTGTTTTTTGCTGAGCCATTGCCAATTGAAGCAGGCCAAAGGTGAGCAAAAAAAGTACTGTGTGTAGTTTAACTGACTTAAATTTCATAGTTTGAACATTAGATTTATTCAACTTTAATCCTTTTTTTATTGGTAACACAACTCATTCTTTTGGATAAAAAGATGAAATTGAAAGCAAATTAAGACAATTCAGTCAGATTTGTTCAGACTGAAAATCAACATCATGAAAAAAAGCACCTGCAAACGTATTCGCAAACGTTTGCGGTAAAAATGTTATACAACATATCAGGTAGCTCGGTACTGAGAGCAACCCAAAGCACCCTCTCGTAATTTGAGTTTGATGTTTTGACAGATGAAACGAGCATGGGAGTAACTATCCTATAAAAATCTCGATGCACGTTGGTATAAGTTTCATACAGGAACTACAAGTTCAGGGCAAAAGTCTTGGATTCACCAAGTAGACAGTAACTTAATATCAATTTTTTCGTGTGATGGAAATGATTAATCGCAAATTCTGTAACCTCATATAGATAATCTTCAATTTAATGCTTATCTTGTGTTTTGAATTCAACTAACCAATGAGAAGCAGTCAGGTAACCATTAAAGATATTGCCAGGGAATTAGGGATTTCTCCATCGACCGTATCACGAGCCCTGAAAGACCACCCCGACATCAGCCCGGAAACAAAAAAAGCCGTGAATGAATTGGCCTCGAGGGTCAACTATCAACCCAATGCAGTGGCCTTAAGCTTAAAACACAGCAAGCGTTATACTCTGGGCATCATCATCCCCGAAACGGTGCACTATTTTTTCTCGACCGTGATCAGTGGTATCGAAGGCGTTGCTTACGAGGCCGGTTACAACGTGATGATCTGCCAAAGCAACGAGCGTTACGACCGGGAACTGTCGAATGCCCAAATGCTCTTCTCGAACCGGGTCGATGGTTTGCTGGTTTCCCTCGCCAAAGACACTAAAAACTTCAACCATTTGAAACTATTTCACGACAATGGCATCCCTGTTGTCTTTTTCGACCGTGCTACCGATGCTTTTCCCTGCGATAAAGTCATCATTGATGATTATAAAGCCGCTTTCGATGCTACAACTTTTCTTATCGAACGGGGCCATAAGCGCCTGGTACACCTCGCTGCCCCCGAAAGCCTTCAGATTGGAGCATTAAGAAGAAACGGCTTCATCGATGCCCATCGACAAGCAGGAATTCAGTTCGATAAAAGTAAAATTATCGATGCCGATAATTTCGAAATGGCCATTGAGAAAATAAAACCTTATTTTCAGGAAGGAAACCACCCCGACGGAATTTTTGCAGTAAACGATCTCACTGCCATGGGAGCCATGCAAACACTGAAAAAAATGGGGATCGACATACCCGGCGAAGTTGGGATTGTGGGCTTCAGTAATGGTCAATATTCCAGCATCACTGATCCCCCACTGACTACAATCGACCAAAATGGTTGTACCATGGGCAAAGTTGCAGCAGAACTCTTGCTTAAACGAATCGATTCGATGGAGGAGGATTTCATTCCCGAAACCCATATAATCGAAACAGAACTGATTGTACGCAGTTCAACCCGGTAATTATTTTCCTTTCTTTTTCACTTTTTTCCATGTTTGCCGCAAACGATTGCAAACTGGATTTTATCGTTGGTAAATGCTAAAACTATCGAAAAAACAGGACTTACAGCTTATCTGATACTTGTTTTATATAAAAACGTTTTCTATTTTTGAATCGGTAAACACAACTTCAATACAGTTTTTCGGATAAAAAGACCGGAGTCCTTTTCGGTCATATCTTTCATTTTAGATAAAGAGAAGCCGAAAATATCATTTTAAAAAGCATAGAATATGAAAAGTAAGCCCAGACTTAGCTTTTGGCAAATCTGGAACATGAGTTTCGGTTTTTTGGGAATTCAGTTCGGTTTTGCCCTCCAAAATGCAAATGCAAGCAGGATTTTCCAAACCCTTGGGGCCGAAATGGGTGAGCTGGCCATTCTCTGGATTGCCGCACCGGTAACCGGTTTGATCGTTCAACCCATTATTGGCCATTACAGCGATAAAACCTGGACCAAACTGGGGCGAAGAAGGCCTTATTTCCTGGTAGGCGCGGTGTTGGCCTCGCTGGCTTTGTTTGTTATGCCCAATTCTCCGGTGTTATGGGTCGCCGCCGGTATGCTCTGGATCATGGATGCCTCGATCAACATCTCGATGGAACCTTTCCGTGCATTTGTTGGCGATATGCTGCCCGAGGAACAGCGCACCCGTGGTTTTGCCATGCAAAGTTTTTTTATCGGCACCGGGGCAGTGGTGGCATCGGCCTTGCCCTATGTGCTTACCAACTGGTTTAATATCAGTAATATTGCTCCCGAGGGAATCATCCCACCTTCGGTTAAATGGGCTTTTTATATTGGAGCAGCTGTATTTTTCCTGGCTGTTTTGGTAACCATTGTTACCACCCGGGAATATTCGCCTGAAGAAATGAAACAATTTGAAAATGCCGAAAAAGGAAATTTAACTCAAAAGGTTGATGATCAGAAGGAAAAACCAGTCCCTGCACGAAATTTCCAAAAAGTTGGGGCCATCTTCGGGATCATTGGATTGGTGATCAACCTGGCTACGTATTACTTCAAGTTCGAAAAGGAACTCTACATCATGGGTTCCATATTGTTGCTGTTTGGCTTGTTGATGTTTCTTTCGGTTTTGTTGAAACAGTGGGGGAAGGAAGATAATGCCATGGTAGAAATCTTTTCCGACCTGTTGCGCATGCCTAAAACCATGCAACAACTTTCAGTAGTTCAGTTTTTTACCTGGATAGGCCTTTTTTCCATGTGGATTTATACAACCTCGGGGGTCACCAGTCATATATTGGGAACTACCGATACTGCTTCGGAACTTTACAATAAGGGGGCCGACTGGATCGGGGTATTGTTCGGGGTTTACAGTGGCGTTGCTGCGCTGGTTGCATTCTTGTTGCCAGTGATGGCCAAATATACCAGCCGGAAATTCACCCACTCCATTTGCCTTTTGTTGGGAGGAATCGGACTGGCCTCGATCTACCTTTTTCCCAATATTGAACTGTTATGGATACCCATGGTGGGCATTGGTATCGCATGGGCCTCAATCCTGTCGATGCCTTATGCAATCCTTACCGGATCGCTACCTGCCCGTAAAATGGGAATCTACATGGGAATTTTTAACTTTTTTATTGTCATTCCACAAATACTTGCAGCAACCATACTCGGGTTCCTTGTAAAAGATCTTTTTGGCGGGAAACCCATTTATGCCCTGGTGTTTGGTGGAGTTTCGATGATCATTGCTGCGGTTTCGGTACTTTTTGTTCAGGATAAAGCAGGGAGAGAAAAATAAAATAATCATGATTGAAGCAATTATTTTCGACCTCGACGGGGTCATTGTCGATACGGCAAAATATCATTATCAGGCATGGAAAAACTTAGCCATGATGATGGGCTTCGAGTTTTCGGAGAAGGATAACGAGCGGCTTAAAGGAGTCAGCCGGATGGAGTCGCTTTCTATTTTATTGGAATTAGGCAGGCTCTCGTTCGATGAGGAAACAAAAATCAAATTAGCTGAATTTAAGAATGAAGAATACGTGGGATCCATCAATACGATGACTGCCGACGAAATCCTGCCGGGCGTAATTGAATTTTTGAACGAAGTACAAAGAGTTGGCCTCAAAACGGCCATTGGCTCAGCCAGCCAAAATACCCCGCTCATCCTGGAAAGAGTGGGACTATCGGGCTTTTTCGATGCCGTGGTTG
This sequence comes from uncultured Prolixibacteraceae bacterium, assembly GCA_964606515.1. Taxonomy (GTDB): domain Bacteria; phylum Bacteroidota; class Bacteroidia; order Bacteroidales; family Prolixibacteraceae; genus CAZSIK01. Next base: position 21,539 of record CAZSIK010000021.1, on the reverse strand, counting down.
ATGGTAATACCGTTTCAAAGGCAAAGCCCGATCCGGAAATTTTCCTTCAAGCAGCGCGGGCTTTGAATGTCGATCCCCTGAAATGCCTTGTATTCGAAGATGCCGAAGCAGGAGTTGAAGCCGCTCTTAGGGCGGGGATGAAGTGTATCGGGGTAGGATCATCGAAAACGTTGGCCAAAGCCCATGGCCTGATCAATGGATTTGAAGGGTTAACCATTAAAATGCTGAACGACATGCTGTAATATCTTCCTGTAATTAATTACGTTAGATTTTTTTTAAAAATACAATCAGATCAGAAAGGATGAAGAATTATCTCTTACACGACGAGTGGAAAATCATTGAAGAGGGATTTCACCCTGAATACAATAAAATTTCCGAAAGCATCTTCAGCCTGGGAAATGGGCGACAAGGAGGACGCGGAAATTTCGAGGAAGCTTTTTCAGGCGATTCACTGCAAGGAAATTATATTGCCGGGGTATATTATCCCGATAAGACCAGGGTGGGATGGTGGAAAAATGGGTATCCCGAATATTTTGCCAAAGTGCTTAATGCAGCCAACTGGATTGGAATCGATGTCGAGGTAGAAAAACAAATCCTCGACCTGGCAAAAATGAAAATCGATACCTTCAGAAGGGAATTGAACATGAAGGAAGGAACCTTAACCCGTTGTTTTACCGCTTCTTTTCCTAACGGGAAAAGGGTCAGGGTTAAAGTGCTCCGGTTCCTGAGCATTGCCCGGCCCGAGATCGGCGCCATACAATACTCGGTAGAACCCCTGAATTTTGAAGGGATAATAAAAATTACTCCTTTCATCGATTTTGATGTGAAGAATCAGGATTCGAATTATGACGAAAAATTCTGGAACGGTGAGGATATCGAAATCTCAGGAAACGAGGGATATCTTACAGCCCATACCAAAAAAACAAAGTTCCTGGTTTGTTCGGGAATGAAATACAAGGTACTGTTGAACCATCGTGAACACGCGGTAAGCATTGAAAACATCTCTCGTGACAAATACATTGCATCGAGCTTTCAATTGTTCATCAAGCAAAATCAGGTACTCACCGTTCAGAAATTCGGCATCAACATTTCTTCTGAATACATTAATAAATCGAGGTTGATGTTCGAATCGAGGGAAATCCTGAACGAAGCCTTCGAAATGGGCTTCGAACGCTTGCTTTCGGAACAGGTCGAAAGCTGGAAGTACAAATGGGAAACTTCCGACATCAGGATTACAGGCGATGTAGCTGCGCAACAGGGTATCCGATTTGCCATTTTTCAACTGAACCAAACCTATACCGGTGAAGACGAAAGACTTAATATTGGGCCAAAAGGCTTTACCGGCGAGAAATATGGGGGATCGACCTATTGGGATACTGAAGCATTCTGTTTCCCGTTCTTTCTGGCCACTGCCAAACCCCGGGTTGCCCGAAACCTGTTGGTTTACCGACACAAGCACCTTCAAAAAGCCATCGAAAATGCGCAAAGACTTGGCTTCAAAAACGGGGCAGCCCTTTACCCGATGGTTACCATGAATGGCGAAGAGTGCCACAACGAATGGGAAATTACTTTCGAGGAAATACACCGTAACGGCGCCATTGCCTTCGCAATTTACGATTACATCCGTTACACGGGCGATAAGGACTACCTTGCTCCCTATGGCTTCGAGGTGCTCCTCGCCCAACGAGTACGAAAATAATGTGAACAACAATTTTCATACGAACAACATGGCAGTGTGGACCCTTGGGTTTACCCTCGATGCCCTTGCTTATCTGAGGGAAAAGCATAAAGACCTGTTTGTTGATTTGTGCTTGAAATGGAACTTCGACGAGAAAGTGGAAGTGGCCCGATGGAACGACATCATCGCCAAAATGTATTTTCCATGGGACGAACAAAGAAAGATTTTCCTTCAACAGGATGGCTTCCTTGATAAGGAATTAAGCCTGGTTTCGGAGATTAACCCAAATGAAAGCCCAATTAATCAACACTGGTCGTGGGACCGTATCCTGCGTTCCCCTTACATTAAACAGGCTGATGTGCTGCAAAGCCTGTACTGGTTCGAAGACCAATACGATCAGGAATTCCTGACACGTCATTTCGATTTCTATGAACCCCTTACCGTTCACGAATCCTCGCTTTCGCCCTGTGTCCATTCGATACTGGCTGCCTCATTAAACCGAAAAGAGAAAGCCTACGAACTGTATCTTCGTACTGCCCGTCTCGACCTTGACGATTACAACAACGATACCGAAGATGGGTTGCACATTACCAGCATGGGGGGTACCTGGATGGCCTTTGTGATTGGCTTGGGCGGTTTGCGTATAGCTAATGGAGTTTTGAACCTTACACCCATGATACCTGAAAATTGGATTGATTATTCATTCAGGATCATTTATCAGGGTGCACACCTGAAAGTGATCGTTAAGCGCGGTCATATCGAGGTGATCAACGAAAACGGAGTACAGATCGACCTCGTGGTCAACAACAAAACATGAGAAAACAGTCAATAAATTGATGATTATGAAACGATATTCTTTCTTCACGATCTTTTTGCTTTTTCTATGGATACAAAGCATTTTTGCTTCGGTTACTAAAATTGAACCCACCAACTGGTGGGTTGGATTCAACAATCCCAACCTACAGCTCATGGTATATGGCGATAACATCACCTTGCTCAGTCCCGAAATTGACTACAAAGGGATAAGCATCAAGTCGGTTACCAGGGCCCAAAGCCCTAACTATCTTTTTGTCGATCTTTTTATTGATCCCACAACCATTCCGGGAAAGTTTACTATCCGCTTTGTCGATGCCAAAATGAAAACAGTGTCGCTTGTACTTTATGAGCTGAAAAAAAGGAAGGAAGGGTCGGCTAAGCGTAAGGGTTTCGATAACTCTGATGTGTTGTACCTTCTTTTTCCCGATCGCTTTGCCAACGGAGATCCAACAAACGACCAATACAACGAGCTTACTGACCGCATTGACCGTACTAACCAGTATGGGCGTCGCGGTGGCGATATCAAAGGAATTTCCGATAAGCTCGATTATCTTGAAGAGCTGGGTATTAAAGCAATTTGGACCACCCCTTTGCTCGAGGACAACCAGCCACAGGCTTCATACCATCATTATGCTACCACCGATTTTTACCGCATCGATCCGCGTTTTGGTACCAATAACGAATATAAAATGCTGGTTGATGAATGCCACGACCGGGGCATCAAGGTGATCATGGATATGATCCCTAATCATTGTGGTTCGGCTCATCCCTGGATGAAGGACCTTCCGTTCAACGATTGGATCAATGGAGGTACCACCTATACCCAAACCAATTACCGGATTCCGGTTACCAACGATCCGTATGTGTCGAAACTCGATCACGACCTGAATTTCAACGGATGGTTTGTGAGCGAGATGCCCGATCTGAACCAGAATAACCCCTTCATGCTTACTTATTTGAAACAGTTCGCGATATGGTGGGTCGAATTTTCAGGTATCGATGGCATTCGGGTGGATACTTACCCCTACAACGAACCTTCGAAAGCGGCTGAATGGACACAATCGATTCTTACCGAATATCCGAACCTCAATATTGTTGGCGAATGCTGGATGCACTCCCCATCGGAGGTGGCCTATTGGCAGGGAGGTTCGCTTAACCACGGCACTTATAATTCATACCTACCCTCGGTAATGGATTTTGCCATGCACGATGCAGTATCGATAGCTTTTAACGAAGACGAGCAAGGTTGGGACCGGGGTGTTGGGCAATTGTGGCATACCTTAAGCCAGGATTATTTTTATGCCCGTCCCGATAATCTGGTCGTTTTTGCCGAAAACCACGATACCCAAAGGTTCAGTACCCAGGTGGGCAACGACCTGAAGAAATACCGCCTTGGACTTACATTTTTATTGACCACCAGGGGAATACCCCAACTTTACTATGGAAGTGAAATTATGATGGGTGGCGACAAGGGAGTTGGTGATGGCGATATTCGCCGTGAAATGCCCGGGGGCTGGGCCGACCATGAACGGAACGCTTTTAACGAAGAAGGCAGAACCCCTGTCGAAAACGAAATCTTTTCTTTCTTGAAAAAACTCATCAACTGGAGAAACCAAAATCCCGTGATCCATAAGGGGAAACTACTTCATTTTATCCCAAGAAATAATGTGTATACCTATTTCAGGATGAATGAACAAAAAACGGTAATGGTTGTATTAAATAACAATAACCAGAAACAAACCATCGATCCGGCCTTGTTCCGGGAAGGGATCGGGGAAAACGTAAAAGGCAAGGATGTGATTAGCGAAAACGTATTTCAGGTGAATGCACCTTTCACCGTTGAAGGAAAATCAGCGGTTGTACTTGAATTATCAAAGTAAAATTGAAAACCTCAGTTCTTTTGTCATGAAGATAATCCTGCTGCCAGTTGTATTGTTCTTTTTATGGATAGATTTGGTTTTTCCACAAACCAAGCTCAATTATTCTACACAACAGGGCAAATTTATTTTGACAACCGAACAAGGCATACTTTCGATAACCCAATATGCCCCTAACCTTTTTAGAATTGCCTTCACTGCTGAATTTCCATTTTCCGACACCGATGGCGTTTCGATGAAAGCATCAGAAAACCGGCCGATCAGGGTTGAGGAAATTAACCAGCATATTGTAATCATTAGCGATTCACTTAAGCTTGAGATTGATACAAGCAACTTAAGCATTTCGTTTTATAATAATTATGGGAAAAGGGTGGCCCTGCACGAATCGTTTTTTCAGGATGGTACTTACCGTGGATTCCGTTTCAGGCTTAATCCGGCAGAAATGATCTTTGGCGGGGGCGAAGGGGCCATCCCGTTGAATCGCCGCGGGTACAAGCTCAACCTGAACAACGAGCCTCACTGGGGATACGGTTGGGGAGAAGAAAACCTGAACTTTTCGGTTCCCCATTTTATTTCCTCCGAAAATTATTCAATCTATTTTGATAATGGGGCAATAGGGTATGCCGATATAGGAAAAACCAATCCAAACCAACTCGAATTGGCTTCGTTGGGGGGAAATAATAGCTATTTTTTCTTGTATAATCAGGATCAGCGAGGGTTACAAAAAACTTTTGCCCTTCTTACCGGTACCCAGCCCATGCCCCCCCGCTGGGCTTTTGGTAACCTGATGAGCCGTTTTGGCTATGAAAGCGAAAAGGAAGCTCGCGAAAAACTCGACAGCATGCAAGCTGCAGGGTATCCTGTCGATGCCATCATCCTCGACCTGTACTGGTTTGGCCGGGGCCCTGCCGATTGGATGATGGGGAACCTCGATTGGTACCGGCCCAACTGGCCCACTCCTGAAAAAATGATTTCCGATTTTAAAAAGAAAGGAGTTCAAACCATCCTGATTACGGAACCCTACCTGCTCGAAAGCTCGAAAAACTTTGCTGAAGCCGAGCAATTGGGGTTTCTTGCAAGCGACTCGCTGGGAAAAACCAACATTATCGAAGATTTCTTTTTTGGAAGGGCCGGGTTGATCGACCTATTCGATACAGATGCTTCAGACTGGTTCTGGAAGTTTTACCAAAAGCAGATCGAATTAGGGGTTGCAGGTTGGTGGGGCGATCTTGGCGAACCCGAAAAATTTCACGACGATTTGGTTTTTTCAGCAGGGACAGGCCCTCATGTGAAAAACTTGTATGGCCATTACTGGAGTAAAATGTTGGCCGACAACTACAACAAGCACTATCCCCACACACGCTTGTTCCACCTGAACCGTGCAGGATTTGCCGGCTCACAACGGTATGGCTCCTTCCCCTGGAGCGGCGATGTATCGCGTACCTGGGGCGGGTTTCATGCCCAGTTGCCCATCTTGCTTTCGATGAGCCTTTCGAATGTACCCTATGCCCATTCCGATCTGGGTGGCTTTTGTGCCGAGGGCAAGAACGAAGAACTTTATCTACGTTGGCTGCAATTTGGGGTGTTCAACCCAATTTTTCGTCCCCATAGCGAGAAAGTGCCATCGGAACCCATCTATTACAGTGATTCAATCCAACAATACTTGAAACCATTTTTTGAATTGCGCTACAAGTTGTTGCCTTACCATTATACTTTAGCCTGGCGGCAGGAACAATTCGGCGAACCCCTTGCATCGCCCCTTTTTATTCACCATCATTT
>CAZSIK010000021.1:0-15379 GCA_964606515.1 uncultured Prolixibacteraceae bacterium | reverse complement strand
AGAAAAAGCTGGGGCATTTACCATGAATATTCCTGGGGTGAAGCTTTTCTGCTAGCTCCCGTACTTGAATCCGGCTTAAAGTCGATGGAAATTTTTCTTCCTGCTGGGGTCTGGTTCGACTTTTTCAAAGGAAGAAGGTATCTGGGAAACAGCATCATCAACAAAGACATCGATTATGAAACGTTTCCCGTGTTTGTGAAAGCCGGAAGTTTCATCCCCATGACCCGGGCCCTTACGTCGACCTCTTCTTATCGGCCGGATACCCTTGACCTTCATTTTTATTACGACCCTACAGTGGATAAGTCATCCTATACCCTTTACGATGATGATGGGCTTGAAAGAAATGCTTATTTAAAAAATCGATACGAAACCCTTCATTTTTCTTATAGTAAAGAGGCAAACAAATTGGTTTTCGATTTTGAAAATTCCGGCTATGATTACCCGGGGAGGGCCAATAAAAGGCTTATTAATCTGATTATTCACTCGTTTTCATCTGAAATTCCAGAATACAAAGCCCGGATTGAACTGGTTAAGAATAGTCGGGAACAGCTAATGGTTCCACTAAAAATAGAATAACTCACTTGTGAAAAGCAATTTACATAAATCAAAATCAATGAAGAATATCAAAATTTCACTCATGGCCTTGAGCCTGGCCCTTGTTTTATTTTCTTGTAATATAGGGAAAAAGAAAGCAAGCGACGATTGTTGTTCTGAAAAAAAATCTACCACAATTTCTGAGACGATCGTACCGGAATGGTCGCACGATGCAAGTATTTATGAGGTTAATATCAGGCAGTTCACCCCGGAAGGAACTTTCAATGCTTTTGCCGGTCATCTGCCCCGCTTACAAGAATTGGGAGTGGAAATACTCTGGCTCATGCCTGTTCATCCTATTGGCGTGAAAGGCCGAAAGGGGACGCTCGGTTCCTATTACTCGGTAAAAGATTATAAAGCAGTAAGTTCTGAGTTCGGAACCATGGAAGAGTTCAAGAGCCTGGTGAGCCAGGCCCATCTTTTGGGGATGAAGGTCATTCTCGACTGGGTTGCCAATCATACTGCCTGGGATCACGAATGGATAACCAAAAACCCGGAATGGTACTCGACCGATTCTCTGGGGAAGATCATCGCCCCGGTGGCCGATTGGTCGGATGTAGCTGATTTGAATTACGAAAACAGGGAAATGAGGGCCGCCATGATCGATGCCATGAAATTTTGGGTTGCGGAGGCTGATATCGACGGTTTTCGTTGCGATGTGGCCGGATGGGTCCCCGACGATTTCTGGGCAGAAGCTACCCAAACGCTCAACCCGATCAAACCACTTTTCATGCTGGCCGAAGATGAAGGGAACCTGAACTTACTTGTAAAATCGTTCAACATGAATTACAGCTGGACTTTTCACCACATCATGAACCGCATTGCCAAAGGAGAAGCCGGTGTTCCCCAAGTGAAAAGTTATTTCGAACGTGCCGATACCACTTACCCAGCCGGCAGTTATGCCATGCAGTTTACCAGTAGCCACGACGAAAACAGCTGGAATGGTTCGGAGTACGAAAGGCTGGGCCTTGCCGTAAAAACAATGGCTGCCCTCTCGTTTACCGTGCCGGGAATGCCCATGATTTACTCGGGGCAGGAAGCCGCACTGGAAAAAAGATTGGAATTCTTCGAAAAAGACCCGATCAACTGGGATAATTTGGAAATGCAAGAATTCTACAAGAAACTCATTGAACTGAAGAAAAACAACAAGGCGCTGTGGAACGGAACAGCCGGCGGGGGGATTCATTTCTTATCAACATCAACAGAAAACGAACTCCTGGTTTTTTCTCGCCGGAAAGAAGGCAATGAGGTAATTGTGCTGGCCAACCTCTCGCCTGAACCCATCGAAAACGAAGTAGTCTGTTGCAAATATTCAGGACCTTTCCTCGATTGGATCAGTGGCGATTCAATCGATCTTGACCAGACAAAAAAAGTGGAGTTGAAGGGCTGGGAATACAAAATCCTGGTTTCGGGTACAGAATAATGTCATTGAAGCGTATAAAAAAGGGGCCATCCAGGCATTTTGGGTTGCCCCTTTTTTATTTGAACAAAAACACTTAATTTGCAACTTGATAAACTGGTTTTTTTTAAGCATTCTATAAAAATAAATTAATCATGAAACGTTTAATATTTTCATTGGTTTTAATCCATATTGCCTTTTTATTATATTCACGGCCCATTTTTACCGTCGGGAAAAACAAAGTTACGGTCGAAATTGAACTAATTGGCAGAAAGGCAAGTGCAATTTATGTTGAAGTGCTTACCTCTTCAGCGGTTAGGATCAGCTCTGTTAATAATGAAGGAGTCATCCCACCATCGAGCCTGATTGTAAAAGATGAATTACCTGCTGTAAAATTTAAAGCCGATTATAAGGATAAAAATGTTGAAATCACTACTTCCGACATTATTGTTGAAATTGAAGAAAACGGATTGGTTAGGGTATTTAGCCGGGCCAGTAGCCGGCTCGTGATCGAATCGGATAAAATGTTTACCGAATCTGACCAGCAAGCCGGAGCTTTTGCGGTAAAACAAAGGCTGTTTTTAAACAGCAACGAACAACTCTTTGGTTTGGGGCAAAGCAACAACAACAGGAAATTCAACATTAGGGGTAGCCGGGTCGACATTATTCAGGACCAAGTTGCCACTGCCACACCGATCTTTTATTCCGATAAGGGTTACGCAGTGATTTGGGACCACTATTCAGCCAGTTCGTTTATCGACACTAAAGGTTACCTTGAATTGAATGCCGCTTTAGCCGACGGCATCCAATTCATTTGTATTCATGGCCCAGGTTGGGATAAAATTATTTCTGAACTCCGAGCCATTTCGGGTACAGCACCGATGCTTCCCCGCTGGGCTTATGGTTTTTGGCATTCACCTACCTCGATCGAGGCCAATAACAGCCAGGAGACCATTACTGATAAATATCGCCAAATGCATGTTCCGGTTGAATCTTTTTCAAGCGAATCTTATGAAGGGTACGATCAGGAAAAAATGTTAGCTAAAAGCATTGAAGATCAAAGATATGTCAATGCTCTTGCTCTTCAATTTTATAAAGAAAAAGCTGGACTTATCGAACAATCGGAAAAAAGGATCTGTGTCCCAACACGTTCGGCCTTCCCAGGCATTCATCAATTTGGGACTTTCAGCTTTGCCGGGGCCATTCCTGGTTGTTGGTCCAGCTTGCAAAACCAGGTCATCGCCGGGCAAAACATCACCCTTGCCGGACAGCCTTACTGGAGCACCAATATTGGAGGCATAAATGAGGATAATTGCAATAAAGAACCTTATATCGAACTGCTTACCCGTTGGTACCAATTTGCTGCTTTTAACCCTATTTTTCAGGTTTCGGAGAAGGGCCGCGAACCTTGGACCATTTCGAAACCGGGAGAAGTTTACTTTGAGGCCATCGTGGATGCGATAAAACTACGGTACCGGCTTCTGCCTTATATTTATTCGGTGGCCAGTGAGGTTTATACAAAAAATAGTTCCTTGGTCCGTCCGCTCTATGCTGAATTTCCTTCCGATCCAATGACCTTAAAAAAAGAAAACCAATTCATGTTTGGCCCCTCAATCATGGTTTGTCCCGTGTTTGAAGCCGGTATTCAAAACATGAAGATTTACCTTCCAGAGAAGGAAACAGAATGGTTTGATTTCTGGACCGGTAAAAAATATACTGGAGGCCAAGAAATTGTTGTCGATGTTCAAATTTCACATCTGCCATTATTTGTGAAAGCAGGTTCGATTATTCCCCTGGGCGAGGCGGATCAATCGGCCACCGAAAACTTGGGGCAAACCCTCGAATTAAGGATTTATCCCGGGCCTAAATGCGAATTTCAATATTATGAAGACCAGTTCGATGGGCAAGGATATCGAAACAACCTTTCTGTAATTTTCCCGATGATTTATTCCGGTAAGGATCAGGTTTTATCAATCGAAAGTTACAAAGGAAGTTTTCAGGAATTTTCTGCTTCAAAAAAATTTCAAGCAGTTTGGGTTGAAGAGAATAATGGTATTGGGCTAGGCCAGGCCGAAAAATTCCAGGTAATTGATTATAAGGGAAAACGAACAAAAACAAAATTGGAATGAGTTTTCTCAGCAAATCTTTCTGATGATGGTTAACCCGTCGCGGATGGGGAAAATCACGTTTTCTACCCGAGAGTCGTTTTTTATCATGTCGTTGAATGCAATAATACCCAAGGTTTGCGGATCGTGGGTTTCGCCTGTTGCATTGCATACTTTGCCATCCCATAAGGTGTTGTCGGCTAAAATGTAGCCACCTGTTTTTACTTTATCGAATACCGAGGTAAAGTATGCAGGATAATCGCGTTTGTTGGCATCGATGTATATCAGGTCAAATTTCTCGTCGAGTGTGGGGACGATTTGTAGGGCATCGCCAAAATGCAACACGGTTTTATGTTCCACGCCAGCTTTATGGATATATTTTCTGATGATGCCCTCCATTTCATCATTCAGTTCGATGGTGTGCAGCAAGGCCCCTTCGTCGAGTGCCCTGGCCAGGCAAATTGCCGAATATCCAGTGAAAGTACCTAATTCGAGTACACGACTGGGCTTGATCATGCGACAAAGCATGTATAGGATTTTGCCCTGCAAGTGCCCGCAAACCATTCTGGGATAAACGCTTTTAAAATGCGATTCCCTTTGAAGTTCATAAAGGAAATCCTCCTGAGGCATGATGTGCTCTTCGATATAGTGCTGTAAATCAGAGTCCAGAATCATGGTTAACGAAAAATAAGTTTCGACAAGTTGCTATCGGTGAGCATCTCATTGGATATCTGAAGAATATCGTTCGGGGTAAGGCGTTCGATCTTTGAAAATACTTCAGCCAAGGGATCTACTTTATCGAAATAAAGAAAGCTTCGACCGATCGACAGCATCAGTTCCTCGTGGTTCTCGGTCGAGATGGCCAATTGCCCTAATAGCTGTTTTTTTGCCCTCGAAAACTGTAGCTGCCCCATGGGCTTCTCCCTCAGGAGGTCGAATTCTTTTTTGATGATTTTCAGTGCGCGCGGTAAATTTTCGGGATCGGTGCCAAAATATACCATAAAAATGCCGGTATCGGTATAAGGCGTATAACTCGATTCGATGTTGTAAGCCATCCCGTTCCTTTCGCGCAAGGCCATGTTCAGGCGTGAGTTCATCGAATTGCCCCCGAGAATGTTGTTCAGCAAAACCATGGACAAACGGTTCTCGTGGGCCAGTTCATACGACTGGTTCCCAACGATGCAATGAAGCTGATGGGTTTCTTTGTTTACTTCCAAAACCCGTGGCCGATATCCTTCATATTTCTGCCGTTTCGACGGGAACGAATTTTCGGGCATCTCGTCGAAGTAACGGTTGATCAGTCGCTCAAAATTCTTTGGATCGATTTTCCCTACCGAACAAAGCACCATTTCGCCGGTATGGTAATTCTTACGGATAAATTTCTTGATGGCTTCCCGGTTGAACGACTTGACCGTTTCGGGTGTTCCCAATATGTTACGGGCAATGGGATGACCATCGTACACCAGCTCTTCGAATTCATCGAAAATTAATTCCGAGGGAGTATCGTTATACGAGTTGATTTCTTCGATGACCACTTCTTTCTCTTTCTCCAATTCTTTTTCGGGGAAGGAAGCATGCAGCACGATATCGCTGATTAACTCGATGCTACGACTGTAGTACTCATTCAGAAAGGTGGCGTAAATAGCAGTTTCCTCCTTTGTAGTATAGGCATTGATTTCTCCGCCCACATCCTCGATCCGGTTGTTGATCTGGAACGCTTTGCGGCTCTTGGTTCCTTTAAAAATAGTGTGCTCGATAAAGTGGGCCATTCCCTGTTCCTGAGGTTCTTCATCGCGTGAGCCCGTGTTGACAATTACACCGAAATGGGCAACCGGTGAATCGGTATACTGATGGATGGCCCTGAGCCCGTTTTTTAGCCTAAACAGTTGATATTCCATTCAATTTTAAATGAAGTGAGCAAAAGTAGAAAAAATGATCATCTAATATTGAACTGCTTGCTAAAAATTAGAAATTAAACGTCCAAGGATAGAAACAAGGAAACATAAAAAAAAGACTGCCTTTTCAGACAGCCTTTCCCAGATAACCTGGTTTATGTTTTCTTTGGCTTGGGCGATCGGCCGTTTTTCTTCAGCGCCTGGTCGATGATGTATTGTAATTGGCCGTTGACACTGCGGAACTCGTCGGCAGCCCATTTCTCGAGTGCGGCCATGGTATCGGGATCGATACGGAGCACGAAATTTTTTGTTTTGCTTTCTTTTGCAGCCATTTTAATTGTGAAGGGTTCCTGTATTCAATACCGGTTGTGCCGATTCGTCGCTGCACAGCACTACCAGCAGGTTACTAACCATTGCGGCCTTTTTGTCTTCGTCGAGCGAAACAATATCTTCTTCCAGGAGTTTGTTTAAAGCCATTTTAACCATACCCACGGCCCCATCGACAATCTTTTCGCGGGCAGCAATAATGGCATCGGCTTGCTGACGACGGAGCATTACCGCGGCAATCTCGGGGGCATAGGCCAGGTAATTAATGCGGGCTTCCACGATTTCAATACCTGCTATCGACAAGCGTTCGTTCATCTGTTGTTCGAGAATTTCGTTAATTTCCTCGCCTCTCGAACGCAAGGTGATCTCGACTTCATTGCTGCTCCCTGAATGGTCGTAAGCATACATACCGGCAACATTTCTCAGGGCGGCATCACATTGGATTTTGACAAAGTTTTCGTACGCTTTCATTTTTTCGTTAAGCTTTACCGAAGCGGTGGCCGTAGCGGCATTGGCAGCTACCATCATCGAGGCATTGTCGACATGGAACGAGGCTTTGTAGGTATCGGACAGCCGCCAAACTACAACGACCCCAATCATGACTGGGTTCCCGGTTTTGTCGTTCACCTTGATGGGTTCGGCATCGAGGTTGCGGGCACGAAGGGTCAGTTTCTTCTTGGTGAAAAAAGGATTTACCCAGAAAAACCCGTTTTCTTTCACAGTGCCTTCGTATTTTCCGAAGAACAGCAAAACCATTGCTTCGTTGGGCTCAATTTGCATGAATCCTCCCCAAAATATACAGTTAATAATAAACAGGATTGAGTCGGCAATAATCCAGATAACTTTTAATCCTTCCGACATCGACTGTGATGAAACAACTTTCACGAACAGGTAGGTCACAGCGCCTAAAAACAAGAAATTGACAAAAAGCATCAGGATGCCTGATAGCTTTAAACCTTTGAATATCTCTTCTTTTGTTTTCATGATAACTATTGCTATTTGATATTATAATGATATCACAAACATCGAATAAAAAAATTGATTTTCAAAATGTTTTTGAAAATTTTTGTTTTATCAGTTACATTTTTTCTACAATAATGATCGGGTATAGCCGATGAAGCCCTTCTACGATCTTATTACGTCCTGTGTATTGATTCCTATTGACCAATGACAATTTCTTATTTCCTTTTTTATAAAAATGCTGGAAAGCAGGAACCCGTAGATTCATTGGTCTTGTTTTACCATTACCTTTGGCCAGTTTGTAACCCATGGTACTTTCTGTATGAAGCTGTTTCTTAAATTACAGGGATTTCATTTCCCATTATTGATTCTATTTTTGGTGCTTGGTTTCTGGCTTAGCTCGTGCGTAAGCCTTCGCAAAGGATATTTGGGTAACTCGGTCGGTAGCCCGGTTGAACTTTTTGCCCATCATGATAGCCTGCTCATTGAAACAGAAAAGTTTTTAAGTGTGGGCGACAGCCTGGCCCATTGTATTATTCAAAGGAAAGCACTTGGTCAGCATATCAGGGCTAACGAAATCAACGGGATTTTTAGTTCGTTTGGCCAACAACTCGAATTCGACCGGAAGCAACAATTTCTTGTTCAAAATGAAAGGGATGGGAACGAGATTCTGAGTGAGGAGCAATACAAGGCTGCACTCAACCTGCTGGAATCGGCTTCACGTTACGAACAAAGCTACCTGCGCGATAAAACCTTGCGTCGCATGCTTAACCGCGGTGATGTGGGCAACAGCATTCCGAAACGGGCTCTTAGAAAGAGCAGCTATTATTTGTACTCTCCTTCGATAAGAAGAAAAATAAATAATTATTCGGAACAAAGCGGCGATTCCCTGGCTTTCTCAATCCTGGAAAACCTTCCTTCCACCAATATGCTGAAAGCATTTGAGAAAGGCCTGTTTCAACATGGCGACCGGTTAAGTGGCCTGATCCATTCAATTACTTATGCTGGTAGTTACTTATTCGGGAACACAGCTGGCTATTTTAATTTTCCCATTTATCAAAAGGAAAATGCCGAATTGCTCAATTCTTTGCTTCAACCTTTCGACATCGTGGTTTCAAAATCGCCCAACCATCTTACCGACAAATTTATTCCCGGATATTTCGGTCATTCAGCGCTATGCATTGACAGAAAGAGCGTGGAGAATTACCTTTCAGATAGTGCCCGTGTTTCAAATGAACAATTATTCATGGCGGAAGCCCTGCGTAGCGGAATAAAAATCAGCACCCTCGAAGCCTATGCTGATGCTGATGTTTACCTGATCATTCGTCCGAAGGCTTTAAGCGATGAACAAAAAAAGCAAATCAGCCTCAACCTGATCAAACAATTGAAAAAGAAATACGATTTCAATTTCAACATCGAATCGCCTGAAGCCATTACCTGTACCGAGCTGATCTATCTTAGCTGCGATTTTATCGATTGGAAGGTGAGCCGCACCTGGTCGCGCTATACCCTTGAACCCGATGACCTGGTTGAAACCGTGCTTCAAAGCAAGGAGCTTGAATTTCCTTATTTGTTAACCTACAAGAAAATTGTTCTTCAACCCGATTCTGCCCTGATTGGTGAACTTTTAAAAGGCAAATAAGAAGAGGCTGCCTTGTAGGACAACCTCTCTTTTATGCCGTTTAAATGCCCCGCTCATGGCTGGCGGAATTTTAACCGGGTTGGCATCGATGAAAAAACAATTTAGGGTTTAGGCAGAAATACCACTTCAACTTTATTGGTGTTTTCAATAAAATTTCGGGCAAACTGCTGTATGTCTTCGCGCGTCATGCTTTTTAGAAGATCTTCGTAATTGGCCGGGTCTGAAAAATTGATTCCCAAATCGTAATACGAGAAGAGCGAATTCATCCAGAAGCTGTTGTGTTCGCGGGCTTGCTCACGATCTTTTAAAATGTTTTTGATGGTTTTATCGAAATCGACTTCAGTAGGCCCTTCAGCGATGATTTTCTCAATTTCGCGATAAATGATCGGTTTAAGATGGTCGGCTTTTAAAGGGTCGCAATCGAAGTTGATGTGCAACGAAGCTTCCTCGACCGGGAACTTCGAAAATGAAGCACCTATACCCACTCCGTAAGTACCTCCTTCGTCTTCGCGGACGGTTTCGGTGTACCTCAGGTCAAGAATCCCTTCAAGCACGTTCATGGCCATGTTATTCTTCGCTGAGAAGGTAACAGGCTTCACGAAATGGATATTTACATTGGCTTTGGGAGTGGTCATCGGGATTTCGATTTTTTTCAGGGTTTCACCCTTTGGAACCCTTATATTTCGGTCGATCCATTTTTCGGTACGGGGATCATCGGTAAGAGAACCAAGGTATTTTTCAACCAGAATTTTCACTGAATCATCGGCAATATTGCCCACAATGAAGAAGGTGAAGTCGCCTGCATCCTTCATCCTGTCGCGGTATATATTTTCAATTTGCTCCATGTTCACTTCTTTGAGGAACTGGGCATCGAGGTTACGGGCACGAGGGTGATAATTGGCCATGATGTTTGAAAGCGAGTCGCTCATGATTTTGCGGGGTTCTTTTTGCATATTGGCAATATAAGCTTCGTACCTGGTCATGAGTGCATCGTGTGCTTCCTGATCGAATCTGGGTTGTTCAAAAAAGAGGTAAACCAGCTGGAGCAAGGTTTCAAAGTCTTTCGGGGTCGACGAACCTGAAAATCCTTCCGATAAACCGCTCAGGTTGGGGCTCAAGGAAACCTTTTTGCCGGCCAGCATTTTCTGTAACGAAATTGCATCGAAAGTTCCTACACCATAGGCCCCGATAAAGTTATTCGCCATTTCGAGCGAGGGAATAAATTGGTCGTCCCAAAGCGAGCTTCCGCCTGGACTATGGGCTCGAAGGCTAACTTGGTCTTTTTCATAGTCGGCATGGCGATAAATTACTTTCACATTGTTCGCGAGGGTCCATTCAACCGCGTTAAAGGCATCGAGCTTTTCTGTTTTCACTACTTTTGCTCCATTTAACACTTTGTCTATCAACGAACTTGCAGAAATGGCATCTTGATACGGGGCGATTTCCGATGTTTCTACTTTGTGAATTATGTCTTTTGTTTCTTGTTCGCTCAGGTAGGTAGTTCCTTCGGTAGGCCCTGTGACAACGATGGTTCGGTTTTCTTTCTTGATCCATTCTTTTGCTTTGTCCGATATTTCTTCGACCGTGATGGTGGGGACTACCTGCATGGCAAAATTGTATTCGAAATCGAAGCCCGGCATGGGTGCTTTTATCAGGAAATGGTTGCTGCACTGCCGTGCATAGGTATCGTTCCGTATTTTGTCTTTTTGTTTGTATTGGCTTTCAAGGCTGGTGATAAAGTTCGACTGAGCTCTCTGGAGTTCACCGGGGGTAAAACCATGTCGGCGAATCCGTTCTGTTTCGATCATGATGGATTCCAGAGCCTTAGCCTGTTCGTTGGGTTTCGAACCCACGGCAATATAATATGAATCGTAACCCCTTACGAAACCGGAAATCTGGGTACTTCCGTTAATGAATGGAGGGGTTCCTTTCTGAAGCAGTTCCTGGATACGCATGCTGGTCATGGAATTATACAGGCTGCGGATGTATCCATCGCGAAGGTCGGCCAGGGTTTTTTCCTTCCCATCGTTGTTGGGAAAAACAATGTACATGGCCAGTTGAATTTGAGACGCTTCCTTGTCGGTGGCTTGTACAAAATAAGTTTCTTCATGTTCGGGTATTTCAAAGAAAGGCCGTTTCTTTGGATTTTCGTTGGCTTTTATTTTTGGGAACAAGGCTTTTACCTTTTGCTCCATCAAGTCAACATCAAAATCTCCGACAACTGCAATGGCCTGAAGATCGGTACGGTACCAGTCGTGATAAAATTTCCGCAGGGTTTCGGGTTGATGATACTTGATCACGGTGGTATCACCAATCACATCTCGAATGGCATACTTCGAACCTTTAAACAACACCGGGAACCATTGGGAACGCATCCTGAAAGTAGCATTTCTGCGGGTTCTCCATTCCTCGGTAATAACTCCCCGTTCTTTGTTTATTTCTTCTTCAGTGAGCAAAAGGTAGTCGCTCCAATCGTGCAGGATCAACAAACAAGTATCTAAAAGCTCAGGTTTGGCAACGGGAACATCGCTTAGATTGTAAACCGTTTCATCGAAAGCAGTATACGCGTTGATGTTTCTTCCAAAGGCCACGCCATGTTTTTCGAGGGTATTTAAAATGCCTTTCCCTTCAAAATTTTTTGTTCCGTTAAAGGCCATGTGTTCAAGAAAGTGGGCCAAACCATTTTGGTTATCTTCTTCAAGAAGGGCACCTACATTTTGGATGATGTAAAAACTGGCCCTTTCTTTCGGTTCTTTATTGTGGCGGATGTAATAGGTCATCCCGTTATCGAGTACACCATAGCGCACTTCTTTATCAAAAGGAATCTTCTGTTGCAAACCATTATCAGCAAGGGAAATTTTCATTATAAAAGAAGCTAAAACGGCAGCAAACAATAAAATCAACTTGTTCATGTTTTATAATTTTTGTAGTAAATGATCTTTTTTGTTATTAATTTCGCTGATATTTATTTACGATCGTTAGTATTGGTAATGTTTTGGAACGGTTCATTACATTTTAAATACTTTTTTTTTAATAAATAACACAAACGTACTTATGAAGAATTTATTGTCGGTTGTTGTATTTGTCCTGGCTCTATCGTTTACCTCGTGTGACCTTCTGATGCAGGCAGCCGGAACTGTGATGCAGAGCGAAAAGCCCCTTACCACCCAAGAGATTGCCCAAGGGCTTAAAGAAGCGTTGAAAGTGGGTGCCGATACTGCTGTTACCCGTTTGAATAAAAACGGAGGGTATTATCTTGATAAGTTGGTAAAAATCGACCTTCCCCCACAGGTGAGCGAAATCATTACCCATGCCAAAAAAGTGCCCGGCCTCGATAAACTCATCGAAGATGTGGTACTTCAGATCAACCGTTCGGCCGAAGATGCAGCCCGACAAGCTGCACCGGTATTCAAACAAGCCATTACCGGCATGACCATCGCCGATGCCTGGTCGATTTTAAAAGGGGAAAACAATGCGGCCACTCTGTATTTGAAAGATAAAACCAACCCCCAACTTGTTAGCTTATACAAGCCCATTATGCAGCAGTCGTTGAACAAACCCATTGTTGCCGGGGTCTCGGCCCAGAAAACCTGGAACGAACTCACTTCGAAATGGAACAGCTTTGCCGTTTCCATTCCAGGTAAATTGGCAGGGTTAAAAACAGTTGATGTGGCACTCGATGAATACGTCACCCAAAAAGCCCTCGATGGCTTGTTTTTAAAAGTGGCCGACCAGGAGAAGGAAATCAGGATTAATGTGAATGCCAGGGTTAATGACTTATTAAAGAGGGTATTCGGGAAGCAATAACGGATATTAATTCAAAAAGCATCTCAAACTTCTTTTTCAGGGTCATCTTCGTTTTGCAGAACTTACTTTCTCAGGTAGTGTTGCTTTTTTAATTAAAAAAACCAAAACCAAAACAGGGAGGAAGACCAGATTAGCTACTAATGATAGCATTAATATAAATAGTAAGCCCGAAAAATAGGGTTCGACTTTTTGTAGCCATAGGCCAGAAAAGCTTTCGATCCACGAGGTGGCCAGATTAAACACTAAAAAGAATAAAACAATAAAAAGGAAGCCGTAGAACGCTCCGGAAATATCGGACCAGCTTAGTTTTATGGCGCTTCCAACCGCCAGAAGGGCATAAACATACAATACCATTCTCCACCACGATGAGTTTTCTTCCCTGACAGTCAAGACAAAATAGGTTTCTATCCCTTCGTACCAACTTGCAATACCGGTTTTTATTAATTCAGGCGAACTCAACATCGATGTTGAATACCGGAATATGGGCAATTCAACCATATTGATCCTGAAAAGGAACCACGAAAGGGCTAAAAGAACAAAAGCCCCAAGGAAGATAGGGCCAATCCCGATGAAAAAATTGCCCACCTGATGAAAAAGGTTACGGGGGTTGTAGGTATGCAATACAAAACCTAAGGTACCTTCCTTAGGGTCGGGTCTGAATAATTTCATTTCCTTGATTTGATGTCCGAACACGAGAGCAAAAAGGGCATGACCGGTTTCGTGTACCGGAACCCCAAGCCAGCCAAAAAGCATCAGGTATCCCTGTGTACCCAAAATCCGGTTAAGTATGCGATTATTGAGGAGAGATAGGTAATTGATAAAAAAAGCCAAGATGATTATTGGTCCGAATAAGAAAATAAGTTGGAACAGGCTGTTCTTCCCGGCAAGCATAAGGTATTCAGCTATCTGCTTGACTAATTGAACTAAAATGAGTTTGGCTTCCATGGGTGCAAAACTAGGGGGAATTAAAATAAATGCAGTAGCTAAGTATTTTGTTTCCCTTCACATGATGCATTTCCTGACTTATTAGCAATTAACTTGTCTTTAGTCTTGTTACTCCTATTAAAAAAACCCAAGCTCCAACCTGGCCACTTCGCTCATCATCGATTTGTCCCATGGGGGTTCAAAAGTAAGGTCGACGAACACATCTTCAATCCCTTCTACTTCCATGGTTTTATCGTACACTTCCTGCACAATCATATCGGCAACAGGGCAACCCGGGGCTGTTAAAGTCATTACCACCTCGGCCGAATGGTCTTCTTCGTCGACATCGACACTGTACACCAGGCCTAAATCATAAATGTTAACCGGTATCTCAGGGTCGTACACATCGTGAAGCTTCTCGATGATCCTTTCAATTTTCTGCTCTTTGGTGAGGCCCATATCCTTACTTGTTTATTTTGGAAAAAGCAACAGCATACAGTTTGATTTGTTTAACCATGGCCAACAATCCATTCGATCGGGTAGGCGAGAGATGTTCTTTCAAACCAATCTCGTTGATAAAGAAAAAATCCGATCCTATGATTTCATCAACAGGTTGACCATTTACTACCCTGAGCAACAAAGCTACTAAGCCTTTAACAATCAACGCGTCGCTTTCGCCCTGATAAAATAGCTTGCCATCGCGGTATTCAGCGTTAAGCCAAACCTGCGATTGGCAACCCCTGATCAGATGTTGTTCGGTTTTATAGTGTTCTTCAATTGGGGGCAGTTCGTTGCCCAATTCAATCAGGTAAGCATATTTGTCCATCCAGTCGGTGTAAACCGAGAATTCCGATACTATCTCCTGCTGTATTTCTTGAATGGTCATAAAATGATTTCGATTTCAAGTAAGGTGCAAAGGTCAGTTTTTTTAATGAAAAATGAGAAGTGCAGTTTAAAAATAATCGTTTGTACCCTAATTTCAATTCAGGTAATAAAAGGGATTTCCCGGATAAATACCCTGTTTAAATAATAATAACTATCATTGTATAAACAAAAATGACAAAACCTTGAAAAAAAATCTATTTATTTTGTTTGCCCTGACTTTGATCTCTTTTACGCTCTATGCTCAGGAAGACGAACAAGAAAACAACGATGAAGAAGTTGTTAATGTGCCTGTTAAAACCCAGGAAAAACTTACGTCGTATTCAAATAATTTTCTATTGAATTTTACAATCGAATTCGATGTAATCCCAATTCATGAAGAAGAGGATCATTTGGGCCGCATACAATTGGCAATTTATTCCCCACGTGAAGAAGAACTGTACGATTTAGGAGGTGTTCCGGGAAATGTAGTTGGCCATACCGATTCCGATGGCAAAGGAGAATTAGAACCTATGGAAGGTAACAGTACCCCAATGGGAAAATCAAAAAACCGTCGGGTGGAATTTTAATAATGTAGTTATATAATTATAAACTAGTCTATTATGAAAAAATTAATTTGTGTATTGCTTATTGTGTTTACTGCTTCAATGTTTTTTTCCTGTCAATCGAAAAAGGAAAAAACAGTAAAAGAAGAAGTTGAATCCTTGGTTGAACAACTGGAAGATCTTCCAAAAGGAACCACCAGCCCGAAAAAAGTGTTCATGATCGAATCGGCTTATGTGAAGTATAAAAACAACGCCGCAGGACAGGACATGATCCGCGAATGGTGGTTCGACGATTATGG
>CAZSIK010000020.1:0-27659 GCA_964606515.1 uncultured Prolixibacteraceae bacterium | reverse complement strand
ACAATTAACGAGGCAGGCAACCGGTTTGCTTCTTCCGGGAAAAGGCTCGCTTGCATGGTTCCGTCGTTGAAAACTTGTTGATGAGTTACCTTATGCAAGTTCTTGTTTTTCTGCAACAACGCAAGGGTTTGAAGGGTTTTTCCCAGCCCCATGTCGTCGGCAAGGCAAGCGCCAAAGCCGTTTTGCCCCAGGTAATGCAACCACGAATACCCTTCGGCCTGATAAGGGCGCATCGTGGCTTTAAGTCCGGCAGGCTCTTCTACCGGTTGATACGCGTTGAGCTCAAACCTCCGCAACGATTCGATGGTTTTCGAGCTCAGTTCCTTACCATGTTCAAGCAAAAGCGAAAAATGATGCTTCGACAATTGCATCCCGCTTTTGGTATGCCGGGCATAGGTTAACAGGGATGAATATTTCGAAAACCACTCAAGCGGGAGAATCGCGGTCTCACCATTGGGCAGCTCAAATTCCCTCCGGTTGTTCAGGATATGCTCTTTTAAGCGATAAAAGGGGATTTCGATTTCACCAAAACGCACCATCATAAACAGATCGAACCAGTCGTTCCCATCTTTCACTTTAAATTCAATATTTTGAAGCCCAAGAAAGTATTTCGCGAGATCCATTTGCTGTTCAACCAAAATACCTTTTTCTAGTAAAATACTACTGTTCTTGTTTAGCCAGTTAATGGTAAGGTACTTTAACCGGTCTCCAAAAGGATTTTGTTCCTTATTGAGTACCAGTTGACTGGCCGACAGCTTTACCCCTAAAGATTCGACAAAAACGATGAGCGATTTTTCCCAAACCATGTCGCGGGCATGTTTGTAAAAAACATATTTCCCTTCACGTTCTTGCAGTTCAACCAACACATCTCCTTTACGCCCCGCGATAAAACTTTTGTTGCCATAAATAAATTTCAGAGTAAGCATGGGTTCAAGGTCAAGCCCTTCCTCAAGCGTGATGAGCGCTTTTTTCTCCGATTGCACCGGGATAATATCAAAGCCCTTTGCCTCGACCGTGTTGCCCCTGATCGCATTCAACACGAAGCTGTTCATGTACTTGGCAACTGCGCTCAACGGGATCGACAACTGTTCCCGTTCGAGAAAAGGCCCCAGCTTTTTAGCCGAGAGGTTTCTAAACCGGAAAAGTTTATGGTCGAGTACCATAAAGCAAGGATCGCTTACAAGGAAAATCGGCTTTCGGTTTAAAATCCTTACGGGTTCTTCATCGTATTCAACATATAATTGGTAAGAAAACGAACCGGGTTTTAAATCAAAATGAAAAACGGTTTCGGCTTCTTCGGGCAAGATTTCAACCAGGTCCTCGTTGTAAAAATTACTGTATTTCTCGGGTTTAAGAAATAGCCTGATTTGGTTTGCAGCCATCAGTGCCACGCAGGCAGCCATTTTTTTATCGATATAGGGCAAAATCTGTTTATTGAAATAGTCCTTGTCGAGGTTTTGATAGAAATCCTTGCTGTTATTCAATCTTGAAAATTTCCGGGTCAATCTTTCATCACTGAATTCATCGATCAGGCATACAAGTTCCTTCTGTGCCGGGGTAAATAAAGCTCCCTCCTCAAGCACATCCTGCTTGAACACCATCGATTGTATGGTATAGAAGGTCCCCCGGTCGTTGGGTTTGATCAGATAGGGAAAAAAAAGATAGCCCAATACCCGGTGTTCGGTAATGGCCACAGCAAATTCAGCCTCAGCCGCAACCTTAGAGTTTTGATGATTGATAAAGGTTTCGTTCATATTTTTACAATCATGTGCACGTCTCAAATTTTTAGTAGCTTGAAAAAAAAGTTATTGTTAATTTTATTTCCAGCCATCCGCAAACCGGCAAAAATAATAATTTAGATTGAAATTAGTAAAAACACGTAAAAAGCACCTTTTTGTTATCAACTGAAAAAGGTTTGTTTATTTTTGCAAGCTGAATACATGATTAACAGAAAAAAGTGCTGAATGAACCGTATTATAGCCAAGGAATTTTTCTCCGAAAAGGTGGTTATGCTTGAGGTTGAAGCCCCAATGATAGCCAAAGCCCGTAAACCGGGCAATTTTATTATCCTGAGGGTTTCCGAGGAGGGTGAACGCATCCCTTTGACCATTGCCTCATCGAATAACGAGAAAGGCACCATTACCCTTATTGCACAGATAATGGGGGTAAGTACCGAAAAATTAGCCCGTCTTGAAGTTGGCGACACCATTCTCGACCTGGTTGGCCCATTGGGAAAACCCACTGAAATACATAAAGTAGGAACTGTGTTGGCTTGCGGAGGGGGTGTTGGCGTAGCTCCTATGTTGCCCATTGTTGAAGCCATGAAAAAAGCCGGCAACCGGGTTATTTCAGTGCTGGCTGCACGCAACAAGGATTTGATCATCCTTGAAAACGAAGTCCGAAAATGGAGCGATGAAGTGATCATCATGACCGACGATGGTTCGCATGGCCAAAAAGGACTGGTAACCCAGGGAGCCGAAATGGTGATTAACCGTGAAAAGGTAGACGAGTGCATTGCCATTGGCCCGGCCATCATGATGAAATTCACCTCCCTGCTTACCAAAAAATACAACATTCCAACCCAGGCCAGCCTGAACTCAATCATGGTAGACGGAACCGGGATGTGTGGCGCCTGTAGGGTTACCGTAGGCGGAAAAACCAGGTTTACCTGTGTCGACGGGCCTGAATTTGATGCCCATCAAATCGATTTCGACGAGATGATGATGCGCCTTGGAGGCTACCGTTCAGAAGAAAAAGAAGCTTACGAACAGTACATGAACGCACGATAACCGAACACAAAATGACAAGCTATAGCGATTTTTTAAAAGATATGAGGGAACAGGAGTGGCGCGCTGATCTTCGCAAAAAGTTGAAGGGAAAGGAACGCACCGATCAGCCCCGTGTGCTGATGCCCGAAAGAGAACCTATGGAACGCATTCACTATCAGGATCGGGAGGTAAACATGGGCTTAACGGCCAAGATGGCCCAAACAGAAGCTTCGCGATGCATGGACTGCGTGAATCCCACCTGCATCGAAGGATGCCCGGTTTCGATCAATATTCCAGAATTTGTAAAAAACATCGAACGTGGTGAATTTGGCAAGGCTGCTTCAACTTTAAAAGAAACCAGTGCATTGCCAGCAGTTTGCGGGCGGGTTTGCCCCCAGGAAAAACAATGTGAAGCACAATGCTTTTACACGGTAAAACTTCAAAAAGATCCCGTAGCAATCGGTTACCTCGAACGCTTTGCTGCCGACTGGGAACGCGAGAGTGGGAATATCTCGGTTCCTCAGTGCGCCCCACTGAACGGGAAAAAAGTAGCCGCTATTGGCTCAGGACCAGCCTCTTTGTCGTTTGCAGGCGATATGGCCAAACAGGGATACGAAGTTACCGTTTTTGAAGCCCTCCACGAAATTGGAGGCGTACTAAAATATGGGATCCCTGAGTTCAGGTTGCCCAATACCATTGTCGATGTTGAGCTGGAAAATCTAAAAAAAATGGGTGTCCGCTTTGTAAACAATTTTATCGTAGGCAGAACGGCCACCTTCGACCAACTTCGTGAAGAAGGCTACGAAGCCTTTTTCGTAGCCAGTGGCGCGGGTTTGCCCCGATTCATGGGCATTCCTGGCGAAAACTTCAACGGGATCATGTCGAGCAACGAGTACCTCACCCGGGTGAACCTGGGAAAAAAGGTGGCTGTTATCGGTGGGGGAAATACCGCGATGGATTCGGTACGTACCGCCAAACGACTGGGCGCTGAAAAAGCCATGATCGTGTACCGCCGCTCAAGGGTCGAGATGCCTGCGCGAGTCGAAGAAGTGCATCATGCCGAACAGGAAGGCATTGAGTTTATGAACCTGGCTAACCCCGTAGAATATTTTGCCGATGCCACAGGTAGGGTCAACAAAATGAGGCTTCAGTTCATGGAGCTGGGCGAACCCGATGCTTCGGGCCGCCGTCGTCCGGTCGAAATCCCCGGATCGGAGAAAGATTTTGAAGTCGACCTGGTTGTGGTTGCAGTAGGCGTATCTCCTAACCCGCTGATCCCCACGTGCCTCCCCGATCTGAAGGTAAGCCGCTGGGGGACTATCGAAGTGAACGAGTACATGCAATCTTCAATCCCCTGGATCTTCGCCGGTGGCGATATTGTTAGGGGAGGTGCTACCGTGATCCTCGCAATGGGCGACGGGCGAAAAGCCGCCCAATCGATGCACGAATGGCTTTTAAGCAATCCAAACAAAGCTTAATTCATCTTCAATTTAAACAAAAGAACCATGGCAAATTTAAGCACCCGTTTCTTCGGCCTCGACTTGGTAAGCCCGATAATCATAGGCAGTTCAGGTTTGTCGAATTCGATTGAAAAAATAAAGTTACTTGAAAAACACGGAGCAGGGGCAGTCGTGTTGAAATCAGTATTCGAGGAAGAAATCTTCAACGAATACCAAATGGAACTGAGCAAGCAGGTTATCGGGCACCACAACCTTGAATACCTCGACTATTTCGACTACGAGATAAAAACCGAAAAGGTAAAAGAATACCTGTCCCTGATCAAGGGAGCCAAAGCTGCTGGGGTAAAAATACCCATCGTGGCCAGCATCAATTGTTCGTCGGGAAACGATTGGCTTTTCTTTGCCCAGAAACTGGAAGAAGCAGGAGCCGATGCCCTCGAGCTGAACTTGTTCCTTTTGCCCTCCGATTTGGACCGCAGCAGCGAAGAAGTTCATTATTACTATTTCACCACCGTTCGCCGGGTAGTCCAAAAAGCTAAAATCCCGGTTACAATAAAAATTTCACCCTATTTTTCCGATCTGGCGGGCACGATAAAAGAATTGTCGGAAGCCGGTCTTGCAGGAATTACCCTGTTCAACCGCTCCTACAACATCGATATCGACATTCAAAAGAAGGAGTTAGTTCCTGCCATGATTCTGAGCCACCCCTTCGAATATCTTCAAGCTCTGAGATGGGTAGGCATCATGTCGGGCCGTGTTTCGTGCGATTTGGCGGCCAGCACCGGTATCCACGATTACGAAACTGCGCTAAAAATGATCATGGCAGGGGCGAACGCGGTTCAGGTAGTTTCATCGGTATATAAAAATGGATATGAAACAGTGAGCCACATGGTCGAAGGTATTTCAAACTGGATGGACCAAAATAATATTGCCAGCTTATCCGATCTGATCGGATCGGCCAACAAAATCAACGTTGCCAATCCTGCCTGGTACGAGAGGGTTCAATTCATGAAATATTTTGGGGGCTTCGATCTGGCAGAATAAAGTACTTAGTCAATCCTGAAGATTTGTTCCAGTTTTATAGCATTCAATCGGTTTGAATAACTGGTTTCCAATATTTTTTTTCTGGACTCAACCATTCTGGGGGTAAACTTGGTATTCATCAGAAGTTCTATTTCCTCAAGCATTTCTTCTGCCTTGTTTTTTACCGAGCAAAAGGATTCAAGTCCTGTACCTGCCACCATTTCATGACTTGTCACGCAGAAACGTCCCAAAAATAAAGCATGAAGGAGTTTCAGTTTAAAGCCTGTATCCTGAAAAGTAGGCAACAGGTTAATGTGGGCCCCGGCGATCAATTCCTTCATCTTTTCATTTGAAGGATCGGGAAGGAGCTTTACATTTCCAGTATTTTCAGCTTTTTCTTTCAGTGCTGTCCGGGGCGAATGACCGGCTATAATAAACTGATGCTTTGTTCCAGGGGCAATTTCATCAAGAATAAATAAGGCAGCTTCATGGTTTTCCCTCACTTCCAGATTACCGTGATACAATATATAGTTACCTTTCCCCGGAACGATGCCCACATGCTCTTCGTTATGAAATGGAGGGATGAACGAGACATTCTGGTTCAGGTTCTGAAAATGGGAGGCATCGTTTTGCGAAATGGCTACAAGGGCATCTGCATAGGCCAGTACCCCTTCAAATTTTTTCAACTTGGCCGCTTCGATCAGAAAATATAGCTTTTTCAGTAGCTTAGGTTCTTTTTTGGCCAGTTGCCGGTAATAATCATGTTCGATATTATGCGTACGGACCACCTTGTTTCTTTCGGCCAACAAATGGTTCTTTAGAAACCAGGTAGAATGGAGCCCTTCGAAAAGGATAGGCCCCTGGCTCTTTAACAAATTATTTAGCAGGGCTTTATTTGAACGTGAAACCACGATAAAGGGTTTAGTCGAAAACTGTAGCAGAAAACCAAGGTTCCTATTATAGTAATTAACTGTTTTACAAAGGCTTTCTAAAATCGCGGCCCGGTCGCGGCCATACTGAAAACAGTGCAGGTTAATGGCATAGCCCAATTCACTCAGTGCCTTGATCCGGTAATACACATCGATTACCCCGCCATAGTCGGCGGGATAGGGAACATTAAATGAAACTATATCAATCGCTTTCTCCATACAGGAAGGTTTAACGGCCTAAAATTAAGGATTATTGCCTTGTTATTGCTTCAAC
Organism: uncultured Prolixibacteraceae bacterium; assembly: GCA_964606515.1. Classification (GTDB taxonomy): domain Bacteria; phylum Bacteroidota; class Bacteroidia; order Bacteroidales; family Prolixibacteraceae; genus CAZSIK01. The sequence continues at coordinate 21,205 of CAZSIK010000020.1, read as the reverse complement.
CCAATAAAAAACCACGTCCCCTGAAGCACGTGGTTTTTCAATTATTGATATCTATTGGTACTTTTCTTTTTGCCCAATAACCTATCTCCTCTTTCCCTTATTCCTTAATCGAGAACTTGTAGATACAAGTATGCGTATAGGTTTCGCCAGGGCGCAGCACGGTTGAAGGGAACTGAGGCTGGTTGGGAGAATCGGGGAAATGCTGGGTTTCAAGACACAATCCTTCGCGGAAGCCGTAAGGTTTGCCCGATTTTCCAATCTCGGTACCATCCATGAAATTGCCTCCATAAAATTGAATTGCTGGTTGTTCGGTGAGGATGTCCATCACGATGCCTGTGTTTGGTGCATATACTGAAGCCGCCAGACGAATTCCTTGTCCTTGCTTATTTAAGACATAATTATGATCGTAACCTGCGCCAAGCTTCAATGCTTCGAAATCGGTATCGACTCGTTCACCAATTGCGATTGGGGTGCGGAAATCCATTGGGGTCCCTTCAACCGGTTCGATGGTTCCTGTTGGGATCAGGCCGGCATCGGTAGGGGTATAATTATCGGCATCGATAAAGAGTACATGATCGTTAATGGTACCATTTCCTTCACCATTCAGGTTAAAATAACTATGGTGGGTGATGTTGGCAACAGTGGCTTTATCGGTTGTTGCTTCATAATCAATCTGAAATGCATTGTCGTCGGTAAGTTTGTAGGTCATCTTCACCTGGAGATTTCCGGGATACCCTTCTTCACCATCGGTAGCAAGATACGATAAAACCAAGGTTGAAGCGTCGGGTTGTTGTGCATCCCACACTACATTATGAAACCCTTTTGGACCTCCGTGAAGGTGGTTTTCGCCATTATTGGTTGCCAGGGCATACTCGATACTGTCGAGAACAAATTTTCCTTTGGCAATGCGGTTTCCAAAACGTCCAATGGCCGCACCGAAATATATTTCCTTCGATTTCTCGTATTCGGCTATGGTTTTGTAACCGGTTACCACATCCACCCAGTTCTTGTTTCTATCGGGTACCAAAAGAGAAACGACCTTGGCACCATAGTTCGTAACGGTCATTTCAAGCCCGTTGGCATTGGTCAAGGTCCATAATGAAACAAGTTTCCCATCAATTTCTTTTTCGAAACCGGCTTTTGAAATGCCCACCTTGTTTTCTTTTACAGGCTGATTACAAGCCACAATGGCCAAGATCAACATAGCCAAAACGATACTGTTTTTTAAGTTTGCCATAACTGTTTGTTTTAGGTACTAATCTAGTTGAAATATAGAATGATGTAAAATTGACACTTATTAATCAAAATACCAAATAAAATTCAAGCGAAGACAAAAAAAAACTAAATCGACACGATCATTCTTTTGGATATTGAATTCTTACATGATAGATGTTTTTCAATTTTTCAAGGAAAATCGACTTGATTACCTTAATATCGTTAAAGGTAATAGGAGAATCGTCGAGTTCGTGGTTTTGTATTTTCCCATCGATGATCTGGTCGATGATTTTGCGCAAGTTGTCACCATTTTTTTCAGTCAGGCTGCGCGAGGCAGCTTCAACACCATCGGCGAGCATAAGAATTGCGGTTTCACGACTTTGAGGATTGGGCCCAGGGTATTTAAACTCGTCTTCATTAATTTCTTTTTCAAAGTTTTCTTCTTTATATTTAAGATAGAAGTACTTCGCCGTACCAGTTCCATGATGCATTCTGATGAAGTCGATAACCGACTCGGGAATTTTGTATTTTCTGGCCAGGGAAATTCCATCGGTCACATGATTAATAATTTTGCGGGCGCTTTCGAGGTGCCCCATTTTTTCATGAGGATTTTGTCCCATTGCCTGGTTTTCAATAAAATACTGAGAATTGGCAATTTTACCCACATCGTGGTACAAGGCCCCTGCCCTTATTAACATGGCGTTACCAGAAGTTTGGAGCACGACAGCTTCGGCCAGGTTTGCCACCTGAATCGAATGTTGGAAGGTTCCGGGAGCTTCCTCAGCAAGTTTCCTGAGCAAGGGATGATTGGTGTCTGAAAGCTCCATCAGGGTAACATCTGAAATAAATCCAAATACTTTTTCTATGAGGTAGATGATCAAATAAGCAATCAGGACAAGGAAGCTGCTGATCAGGATCCATCTCATACCGATCAAATGGTTCAGGGTAAGCGTTCCTTCTTTTGAAAGAATAAAACCGACCGAAACTACCAGATAGGTCAGCAAGATAAAAATTGCTGTAATGAACAAGTTTCCACGGCGGTGCAATTTGCTGAGCGAAATTACGGCAACGGTACCGGCTGCAAGCTGAACAAATACAAATTCAAGGCTATTGTCGACCATACTACTAATCAACAGTAGGGAAATAAAATGAATATAAATGGCCATCCGTGCCCCCAGGAAAGTTCTGATGATGATGGGCAGTATCGTAAAAGGGAGAATATAAACACTGACATTGGGATTATCATAAATCAATCGGGTAAGAATAAAAAAGAGTACCAGAATGGAAAGGATCATGGCATAATTTCTCTTTTTTTCGAAGATCGATCGGTTAAAGCTTTGGATGTAAAAAACAATCAGGAACATTAGCGAGAGCACCAAAATAAAGTTACCCAGCATGATGGGCGAAAACCAACTTCCGTAAACCAACGATTTGGCGTAGGCCTCATTGTACGAATCGAGCAGTATATAATTATCGCTACTGACCATTTCTCCTTGCGAAATAATGCGTGTACCGGCCTGGACGACCCCCCTTGACAACGAGATGTTGGCCAACATTTCCTGAATGAGATTTTCATTCATGGCATGATCAAATTCGAGGTTGGTCTCGAGGTACAGGTTAACATCAATATTCTGTTGAAGGTTCAGAAATGCCGGATCCCCCACTGCTTTTGCCGTAATTTCCTGAATCAGTTTCTGATAAGCCGTTTTCAACGAATACAATTCTTCAATCCCGACTTTCATCGCTATTTTATCCTGAACCTTGTTGACCCCCTTGCCATGCTCAACATAAGGATAACTTACCGGGGCATTTTGAAGCAAACCCTGTTGGTAAATTTGATGAAGGAGCCCTCCTAAATACTCACCCGCTTCAGCAAGCGCGATGGTATCGGATGTTTCTTTTTGTTTCTCGATCCAAAACGAGAGATCCTTCGCCAGCTTAGCGCTGATTCGGGTTTCAACCTGAGGATCGTAAGTAAAGAAAGGGACAAAGTTTTTTTGTAGGCTATCTTTTTCAGCTGCAATATCTTCGATCGACTTCATGATCGGGAAATCGAAAGAAGCAATCAGCGACTCGTGCAACCAGGGTTTTCCCTTCTGGTACTCGTACTTTACCTTACCTTGCCTTGGATAGAAAGCAAAAATCAATGCGAACGCAACGAAAAAAAGAATCGCGTGAAAAAAACGCCGGTAGAGCTTCAACAAACGGTTTTTTGGCCCCTTCATCCCAACAGGTTTTTGAAAGATTAATTACCCTATAAAAGTAGAAAATATTTGGGCGATTGATGCTATAGGATAATAAACTTGTATATTTGACCAGTTAACATTGAATTGAAACCCTGATCGATTATGTACGGAATTTCGGAATTAAGTTCAATTCCTGTGCGAACTGAACCCTTTGAGAAAAGCGAGATGTGCACCCAAATCCTATTGGGCGAACATTTCGAAGTGTTGGAAGAATTGCCTAAGTGGTGCAGGATCAGGCTCTGGCACGACGGGTATGAAGGGTATATCGACAAAAAAATGATTACCCCGATCGGCAAAAGCGAATTCAAATATCTTTCCCTCAAACCTCAGATGGTTACCTCCGAGATTTTCAATATCGTACAGCAAATCGATCATTACCGAAATTTCCTAATCGTTGCGGGCAGTACACTTCCCCACTTTAAAACCAGGAATTCGTCCTTCTCAATCGGGAAAACACAATACAAGGTTGAAAAAAACATCTCGGTAAGGACGGTTGAAGCCGATACCCGTTCGAAAGTGGTGAATACCGCGTTGAAATACTTTAACGCACCCTATTTGTGGGGAGGGCGTACCCCACTAGGGATCGACTGTTCAGGATTGTGCCAGATCGTGTATAAGATTGCAGGGATCAGGATTCCGCGCGATGCGTCGCAACAAGCCAACATCGGCGACCATTTTTCCTTTCTGGAAGAAGCCTTGCCTGGCGACCTGGCTTTTTTCGATAACGAATTGGGCGAAATTATCCATGTAGGCATTATTTGGGAGAAGAACAAAATAATCCATGCTTCAGGGAAAGTTCGGATCGACAACATCGACCATGCTGGTATCTATAACATTGAAACCCATCGTTATACCCACCAATTAAGATTGATGAAAAGGATTATCCCCTTATTTTAAACAGGAGGTAGAGAAAAAGGATCAATCGAATTTCCTTTTGATAAACCAATAATCGTGGAACGAGAATGCAAAAGTAAGTTGCAGGTACTGTTCCTTAACCAGCCCGAGGCTCCGGGTTCCTCTTTGACCGGCTTCAAGAGTAACATTCATCATCGATCGGGATTTCTGCATGGGCATCCCAAAACCAAGCGACAAGCGCCTATCGGTGATGCCCCTTTTTTTCACACTAAAGTACCCGTTATCGTATCTGAAACCTGCACGAAAAGCACACCGGTCGATAAATTTAAGACTCGATTGGGGCAGTCTTTCGATACCTACCGAGAAAATGCTTTGGTCACGGTATTGCTCGTCGGGGTTTACACTCCACAAATTGGTTTCGTAATCGGCTGCCAACAAGTATTTTCCTTTCAGGGTAAGGGCAAATCCTCCTCCGTACATCATGGGCAAAGAAATGGGTTCTGCCCTCCTGTCTAACATTGAGAAAACCGAATCGAGGCTTGACAAACCCGGGTACGATTGCCGGATATTAACATCTGTTTTTCCCCATAAAGTTGATTGAGGCGAAATGGCCCCTCCCAAGTTTAGTGAAGTACCTTTTTTGTCGAGGGGAAAACTCATTTGTAGCCCGGCTTTCCCAATAAAACCGTAGTAGCGCGACAAGCCTTCATAATAGGTATATTGGTCGTTCCCGATTACTGTAACCAGTTGGTCGTTTATCATTTCGCTTACCATGAAATACGTTCTTCGGGTTTCATCGACCGGCCCGAAAAGGAACGACCCCTCGGCACCAACCGACAGATACTTGTTGATTTTGAATCCGGCCGAATAAAACACTTTGCTTATCCCACCGGTACCCAACCACTCGGTAAGCTTTACCGAATTTTGAACATTTGTGCTGCTGGTGGTGCGCATCTGATAGCCAATATTGCTGTAAGGCATAAACCCGAAACAACCTGCCAACCTTGAGGTAATACGATGACCAAACATCAGGTGGGAAAGGTTTCCGTCCCAAAAAACCTGGTCGTGGTCGAATGAAGAAGAAAGGGTATATTTTCCATGCACGCCGGTTTCAAATAAAAAAGAAAGGGTATCGATCGCGGTAAGCGAAGCCGGATTTTTCGCATTCAGAAAACTAGCATCTCTCCAGGCAAATCCAGAGCCTCCAAGGGCTAAGCCTTTTCCATAGGCAATATTGCCCAGGTCTCCAATTCCGAACTTGGAATAAACTGAAGAAGTGTTGTTTTGTGCGAAAATTACCACAGGACAGCACAATACTGAGATCAACAACAACTTAATTTTTACGGGAATATTCATTTTATATTCTTTCTTTCTACATTAATTGATCGACATATACACTTTAAGCTTCATCCGGTTTTGTTTGTTCGCCGGGCTGCCAATATACACCCGGTCGACACTGTTGCTGATGGTTCGGTCCATTCTGTACGACGAGGTTGAAAAAGCAGTTGCTGGCAGCGATAAGGCTAGTTTATAACTACTTACCGCTTTCGAATCGTATTCATCTTTCACATAACGAGTCACATCGAATTTATACTCGGTTTGGTTTGCAAAAACAGCACTCCGATAGAGATAAGCAACCGAGGTGGTGTTTTCGGAATCGATAATCGGCAGAGCAGTGGTGCTTTGTTGCTGGTTTTGTTTGTCGATAAGGAACATGGTAAAACTTCTTGGCAAATTATAAAAATCGTTATACAGGTCATCGACCGGTTCAAAAATCAGTTCAGCTTTGATAATGGAACCATATCCAAGGTTATACAGGTTATCGATATATGGAATGTCGATTTTGGTCCTCACATTAATTCCTGACTGGATCATTGTAATTTCACCCGTTTGAGACGAGGGCAGTGAAGTTTCCCCTGAGACAAGTCCTTCAAAAGGGGTACCATCAAAATTATTCGAAATGTAACTCGAAACGTAAAAAGAGCAAGAATCCTCTCTACTCAACAAGGAATAATCGAACGACATTTTCTTGTTTTTAAAGTTATTATCGAGCTGATTATCATGATAATATACCCGTATTTTGGGTCTCCATGCCGAATCGGGATTAACCACGAACCCAGCTACGAACGACCAATCATCGTCGGCAGGACGAATGACAAAGCCCTTGAATTCGTTTTTAAAGCTATCGGCACTGGTGATCAAGCTCGATTCATTGTAAACCATGTCGTAATATTTTTGAGCCTCTTCGTGTGGAAGCTTCACCACGACAGAGTCTGAAAAATCATCGAGATTCACTGAAAATGAGGCAAATGCAGTTGATTTAGGCTTAAAGCGCTTGTTTTGGTAAATCGATCGGGTTTCCTGATCGTATCTCATATCTTCATCGAGATAAAAGATATCAAACCGGGCAATCTTGGTGGTGTCGCCATACCAATACCTGTCGAGGAACAAGATAAAGGAAGCCGAATCGAATTCGGCTGTCTCGTGGAAGGTTGGAATCGCAGGGGCCGCAATTCGGAAATAACCTTCAGCATAAGTTTCTACTCCCATAAGATCCTTGCACCGTCCGGATAATATCCGTGCACTCTTTGAAGTAAGAACGGTGTCCATTAGGATGGTTGATGTATGAACCGTGATGGTATCGACCACAAACACCTGGGTGGGGTCGTCGAGAAAATCGTTGCCCATGTTGTAGCGGGTCATCGAGTCGTATTCGCAGGCACTAAAAACCATTGCAACAAAAAGAAGCATAAAGCTAAGCCTGAACAGGAATGGGTTGACAAAGCGAAAACACCACCGTAAGGGTTTATTATTTATGGTATCCCTGTGAAGAGCAGTTGACTGTATTGATGTCAAGTTCATTATTTGTTTCAAAACCTTTATTATTATTAAATGATAACAGCTTATATCTCCGATCGTTTCGATGCCACGGAGCATTTACAAAACCGACTGCCAAAAATAGTATTTAAAGTCATTGGTTTGTATAATTATGGATCAAACCCCAAAAATAGTCGACAAAAGTATTCAATTCGATTAAAAATTTTCATTAGTTAACCTCAATATTAGGCTTTTTAACAAGGATTAACATAACGTCAAAAAAAATGTGAAACGATTATCAAGTATCTTGAAAATTTCTATCTTTGTCGACCAAATTAACCATTTGATATAGTTTCTTTCCAAATAACCGTTAATACGAATAAGTTTGCAAAAAATAAAAAACGAAAAGATGAAATTTAAAACTTTAATATTTAGCTTATTGGTTGGTGTTGTTTTTCTTTCTTCGTGCGATGAAGAAGTTGATATCCTGGGGAACTGGAAGGTCAGGGCTTATTTTAACGGGCTTAACCGTACTGAAGGAACCAGCTTTTCGATCAACAATATCGGCTATTTTGGATTAGGGAAAGACGAAGATGAATATCTTTCAGATTTTTGGAAATACGATCCTGTGAATAATAGTTGGACTCAATTGGGCAACTTTCCCGGCACCCCAAGGGCATTTAATGCATATACAAATACTACAGATAAAGGATATATGGGCCTTGGTTACGATGGCAAGAACGATTATAACGATTTTTGGGAATATAACCCCACTACGGATACCTGGACCCAATTGCCCGATTTTATCGGGGTTAAGCGGCGCGAAGCTGTTGCATTTGCAATTGGCAGTACTGTGTATGTAGGAACCGGAACCAGCGAAAAAGGCGATGTAGACCACAACGATTTTTATAAATTCTCAGATGGGCAATGGACCTCAGTGGCCGGCCTCAGTGGCCAGAAACGGCGCAGCTCCACAGCAGTCACCCTCGATGGCAAAGGTTATCTGATCAGCGGCTTCACCCGCTCGGGCACCAACATCGACGATTTTTGGAGCTACGACCCTACCAGCGACTCGTGGACACAGCTCGACAAACTTTCTGACGAAGAAACCGGAGTTGAAGATGGCTCAATTTCACGATATAATGCAGTTGCTTTTGTTGTTGATTCAAAAATTTATTGTGCAACAGGCATCAACCGTTCAGGCACTTCCTTAAGTACCTGCTTTGAATGGAACCCTTCCACAAAAATCTGGACACAAAAAACCAGTCTGGAAGCCAGTGCACGAAACGGTGCCAGTGCCTTCGTACTGAACAATGCAGGTTATATACTTTGCGGAAATTTCAGTTACCCCTTCGATGACTTATGGATGTTTGAACCCTATGTCGAAGTCGACGATGAAGATAATGACTAAACAAAACCATTGGCTGTGGCTGCTGGCATTCTTGTTTGCTGCAACCATTTTAGCCACGGTAATACACAATAAAAAAAGTCCCGGTGAAGAAAAAAATCCCGGGACTTCTTCTTCTCTGGCTACCCCACCCTCATTGTCGGTAAAAACTTTTCAAAGCGGAGAAGGCTGGGGATACGAAATTTTTGTCGATGGCCAACGCTTCATCCATCAGGACCAAATTCCAGGTGCACCGGGAAAACAAAACTTCGTTTCACAACAAGAAGCGTTGTTGGTTGGTGAACTGGTTATCAAGAAAATAAAAGAAAACGAACTCCCTTCCATCCATTCCCCGGAACTCGACAGCCTTAACATCACATACAAGCATTGATCAACAAGCAAAAAAAGCTTAACAATATTTATCAAATACAAGTTCCTCTTTAACAAAAGTTCATGATTCCCAAGGCTATCTTTGTGAAAAAAAGATGCGTTGCATTATTGTTGAAGAAAATCTAAAGTGGGCTGAAATCCTGAAAGAATACATCCGGAAAACTCCCTCACTCGAACTGGTCGAAGTTTTCAATAACCCAATTGAAGCCATTACTGCAAAAAAAAATCATGATGCCGATCTGCTTTTTACAGGCACAAGGCTTTCTTACATAAATGGATTCGAATTGGCCCAAAAGCTCGAACGAATCCCTCACGTGGTTTTCATGGGCGAGTCGAAAAGCGAAGCTTTCGATGCATTCGAATGCAAGGCGGTCGACTTCCTGCTTAAACCATTCAACTATCCGCGTTTCGAGCAAGCCATCCATTCGGCCTTCCGGCTGGGAAATACGAACAATGGCAAATGGACTCACGGGACTAATCGTGAAACCCCCTTCTTCTGGGTCAAATCAGATTATCAGTACATTAAAATCACTACCGACAAGTTACTTTATGTTGAAGGATTAAAAGATTACCTCAAGCTATACCTCAAGGAAAAAGAAAAACCGGTATTGACATTGGGTTCCTTGAAAAAAATCGAGGAAAAACTTCCTTCAGGCAAGTTCCTAAGGGTGCACCGCTCCTTCATTATTTCGCTCGACAACATCGATTCATTTCAACGGAACATAATCAAAATCGGTAGCGTCAAAATTGCGATCGGCGAACATTATAAAAACCAATTCTTTGAAAAAGTAGTTAGCAACAGCCTGATCTGATTCCCATTTTATTATCCAACAAGAAGAGAACCCGCCTCGGGACCAGTATTGAACAGAAGGTCGATAATGCTCAGGTTGGGAATAAAGTCGAACTTGTCGTGGAAGGTTTGCGTATATCGTATTTCTTTGTCTCCAGTTATTTTTGTTTGCATTGCTTTAGGCGAAAATGCTTCCCTGAGATCTTGAACCTGTTTGGGATCGTGCTGATAACATGAAGTCAGACGAATCTCTTTATCCCATTCAAGATGTTCAAAAACAATATTTTGTAATTCAAGATTGAAATCAATCAGGAACTTTGGTTGTTTTCGGTAAAAGGGTTCAAAACTATCGATGTAATACTCGAAGAATGGAGAGGAATTGTATGCCGACAGAATAGAACGCCAGTGCATCGCTTGCCAACGCGTAACATAATCGATTTCCACCTCTTTGACCCACACTTTCAATCCACTTCTTTTTATCACCGGGATTGAAAGGTCAAGTGGACCATTGGCCGCCAGTACACGGCAACGATTCCGATAGGTTTGTTTGTGGTAACTATCGAATTGTTCCACAACAATGGCACCAGCACGGGCAAGTGCACGATAGTAATCAACAGGCCCGAGATAGGCCGTAGTCAGCAAAATGGGTTCCATCAGATTAAATAAGTGCTACTTATAAGTAACAACACGGTGTACTGTATGGCTAATGAATGGAGTTGAGCATCCTTTTGACCCTTATTTTAGACGGGAACGATTTGTCCTTGTCGAGCGACAACCAGATGAGCGAAGCTTTGCCCACCACATGGTCTTCGGGTACGAAACCCCAATATCGTGAATCGGCCGACTTGTGCCGGTTATCGCCCATCATCCAGTAATAATCCATTTTAAAGGTGTACGAACTGGCAACAGCCCCGTTAATTCTGATCGTGCTGTCTTTAACCTCAAGGTCGTTTCCTTCATACACATCGATAATTCTCTGGTATAAGGGTAGATTATCAATTGTAAGATTTACAGTCTTTCCTTTTGCGGGTATGGTCATCGGCCCAAAATTGTCGACATTCCAGGCAAGGTTGGGCGAATGAGGGAAAATGGCTTCATCGTAATGGCCTGCAGGAGTTACGTATCGTGTGACCGAAACCACGTTCTTCAAGGCCTTGATACTCTCCAATTGTTTATGTGTCAACGGGAATAGATATCGTCCACCAGGATACATTTCGCGGTCGTCGTTGGCTATGCTCAATTTGTCCAACACCTTGGGGTTGATCAGTGACCCATCGGTGGTTACGATATAATTATATTGTTTGTTTTTGATGTCGCCCTGAGGTTTCGCATTAATAAAAACTTCCCCGTCGATTATTTTGATTTCATCGCCCGGGATGGCCACACAACGCTTGATGTAATTCTCCCGCTTATCGACCGGCCGGGATACGATTCTTCCGAAAGCGTTTTTATCGGCAACTACCCGGTCGCGGCCATACATACGGCACAACTCGTAATAGTTCTGACTGGGAAAATTAAGAGCCACGGTATCGCCTTCAGGGAAGTTAAAAACCACCACATTGTCGTTTTTGATTTTCCCCAGTCCAGCAATCCTTTTATAAGGGTTCTTTATCCATTCAACATAAGAGTTTACCTTATAATTGGTTAATGGCATCGATTGGTGGACAAAGGGAAAAGATATTGGCGTATTGGGCATTTTTGGCCCATAAGCCACCTTACTTACAAAAAGATAATCGCCAACCAGCAACGACTTCTCCATCGAGGAGGTTGGAATTACATAGGCTTCGATAAAAAAAAGCCGGATAAAGGAAGCCGCGATCACGGCAAAAATAATGGCATCGACCCACTCGACCAGTTTGGTTTGTTTCCCATTGGGCGGATTTTTCTTTTTCCAGAAGGCCCAATGTACCTTTTGAGTAATATAAATATCGAAGATCACTCCCAGACCGATCAGGAACCAATAGTTCCCCAACCAGATCACCCAAAGAAGATACAACAAGCCCCAAAAAGCAAATTTAACCCATTTATTGATGTGTATATTTTTCATCTTTTCACTATTAATTATTTCAAACTTCTATTTTAACGAATATTGAGCAAATTGTGCATCGAAAGCATGCCTTGTTTTCCTGCGGTGAATTCGGCTGCCACCACTGCACCAAGTGCAAAACCCTTCCGGCTTTTGGCGCTATGCTCAATTTCAATGTAATCGACTTCTGAATCGTATTTTACAATATGTATGCCTGACACCTCGCCTTCACGCACTGAAACCACCTGTAACTGAGCAGGATCATTGGTTTCAGCACTGGTCCATCCCTGCAAACCAGGGAGAATACCAATCAGGTCTTCGGCCAGCGATATAGCTGTTCCACTGGGGGCATCAAGTTTTTTGGTGTGGTGCACTTCGGTAAGTTCTGCTTTGTATTGCCCGAAAGGTTTCATAAGCTGGGCCAATTTCCGGTTCAATTCGAAAAACAAGTTTACCCCCAGGCTATAATTTGAAGCATAAAAAAAGGCCACTCCCTGATTCTTACAGGCCAAGGCAACCTCGTCCCAGTGTTCGAGCCATCCGGTAGTTCCACTAACCACCGAAACTCCTGCATTGAAACAGGTTTTGTAATTTTCGACAGCCGAAGCCGGGATGGTAAACTCGATGGCCACATCAACCCCTTTTAAATTTTCCGGATTTAAATCGTGGGCATTATCCATATCGATAATTAAAGGGATTTCATGTCCCCGTTCCCGGGCAATCAATTCAATTTCCTTACCCATCCTTCCATATCCAATCAATGCTATTTTCATTCTAATAAAAATTAATCAACCAATAATTTAAACCAAGCCCGAAAAAGACCCACAAAGATAACAGAATCATCGTTTAAACAGTATGTTGTCGTCGCACAAATGAAAAACGGGCGGTTATCTTTTTTGTGATGGGTACATAAAAAGGCAAAAGTATTACAGCTAACTTTGTTAAATTTAAAAAAAGGCAATTTACTCGCTGTGAACAAGAGTAGTTCAGTTCAACAAAAAATTGTACCTTTTCAGTTTTAAAACAATGTAGCTACAAAATGGACAAGCAATTATCTTATTCGGTTGAAGAAGTAAATGCATTGAAAGAAGGATATAGCCAGCTTTCAAACGAATTGAAAAAAATGCAAGAGGAGATCTGCCAGAATTTTAAAAATATCAAGGAGTTCTTTCTGGTGGGCCATGGAGGCAGAATCATCATTACTTCGGAAGGCGAAATTGAAGAGGCCAATATTCATTTCCTTGAAGGAATGGGCTTTTCATCAAATGATCCCATTCGTGGCAAGAGCCTCCTGGCGATGGTTTCAGAAACCGACCGTTCTACTTTTTCCATTGCGATTAATAAAATTATTGACAATAAATCCGACAATCTTAATATAATCATAGGAATGCAGCGGGCCGATGGTTCTCCAATCGATGCCTCGGTTTCGCTTGCCCGCTTTTACGATGCAGCCGAGAAAAAGAATCTGTTTTTCGTTTCGGTCACCAACATCACTTCCCAGCTTTCGATGCATTTCGAGTTGGAAGAAAAGAAGAAATTATTACAGGAAGCCCAGAAACTTTCTTCTTTCGGGTATTGGCATTATTCGTACGCCAGTAAAAAAATATCGTGGTCGGATGAGGTTTTTCACATCTTCGAAATGTCTAAAAATGAAGATATCAGTACTCTTTCCAGGATCATCAAACACATTCACCCCTCGGACCATGAACAATTTTACAATTTTTGGGAAGCCAACACTCAAAAACAAGCGGTTAATGAAGTTACTTTTCGCATTATCGTAACCGATGGTAGCGTGAAGTACATCACCATGAAGGCCGAATTGGAAAAAGACAGGAACAACCGCCCGCTGAGGGTTCTGGGTACCATAGTCGACATTACCGAAACCTGGTACCGCGAGAAAAAAATTCTCGAAAACGAAGAGCTTTTCCACAGCCTTTTCAACAACCTGACCGACATTTTCATCATCTTCGAACTGGAATACAACAATGATGGCGTGATTTGCGATTACATCTACAAGGACATTAACCCCTTGTACGAAATGAAATTAGGGTTTTCCCGCAACGAGGTTGTAGGGAAAAAGCTATCAAGCCATTTACCTTCTATCTTCCAACAATTCCACCCCTTGTTTAAAGTTACAGCTATTGCCAGCCAGCCACAGCAAGACCGCCTGTACATTCAGATGCTCGACACCTTTTTTGATGTCTTGATTTATTCCCCCTCACAAAACATGCTGGCCACCATTTGGAGAGATGTGTCGCTGATGGTTGAAGCCGAAAGCTCGCTTCGGGAAAGTGAGGAAAAATACAGGCAAATTTTTTCTATTGCCTCCGATGCCTTATTCATGGCCGATTTTCAGACCGGTAAAATCCTGGAAACCAACCCAACTGCCAGTAAAATGTATGGGTTCAGCCGCGACGAACTGCTTAGCCTGTCGTTCCTCGATCTGACCTTTGAACCTGAAAAACTCAGGGAACTTTTGAATGCCCAGGTTTCGACCCTTACCAATGAAGTTTGCATCAGGAAGGACACTAAGAAATTTCCTGTTGAAATCTCGCTGGCCTACTTCAACTGGAATGGCAGAAAAGTAATTTTCATCTCGGTGCGCGACATCACCGAAAGGATTATTTCGCAGGAACAGCTTATTAAAAGTGAACAGAAATTCAAACAGCTCTTCGACTTTTCGAACGATGCCATTCTCATCTTCAAGAATTACCGGATCATCGACTTCAACCTAAAAGCCAGTCAACTTTTCGACTCGAAGTACAGCAGCCTGGTGAACAAAACCCTCTGGAGCATTTCTCCAGGATACCAGAGCTCGGGCGAGGATTCAAGAATGAATGCCGTAGAATTGCTTCAAGATACACTTACAGGGAACCAACACCAAGTAGAATGGATTTTCCAACGTGGCGACCTATCGACCTTTGTTGCCGACATCAAACTAAGCCCCATCCTGTATGGGAACGAGAAAGTAATACAAGCCATCATACGCGACATAACCCCACAGAAAGAAACTGAATTGGCTTTGAAAAACGAGGCCGAACGATGGAAATTTGCCCTCGAAGGAAGTACTACCGGGGTTTGGGATTGGGATATCCATACCAACCATATTTATTTTTCGCCAGCATGGAAATTGATGCTCGGATTCCAGGACCACGAATTCCCCAACATGTTCGAAGAATTCGAAAAAAGAGTCCATCCCGACGATGTAATGCGCATGTTCGATCACATCAACTCGTACCTTGAAGGCAAGATCAGTAGCTTCTATATCGAATTCAGGATGCAATGCAAAAATGGGTCATTCAAGTGGGTTTTGGGAAGGGGCATCATCACCTCGCATACTCCCGATGGTAAACCTTCGCGCTTTATTGGAACCCACGACGACATCACCCGCTCGAAAATATTGGAACAAAATTACCTTTCCGAGATCAACAAGTTGAAGCAAACCGCTTCGATGTTGAAAACAGGATACTGGGAACTCGACCTACGCACGATGATTTTCCACGGTTCAACCCAGGCTTTCCAAATGTTGGGGTTTGGCAATGAACCTTTATACCTTAAAAAATTGGAGAAAATAATCCATCCCGACGACAAGGATGTATTTATGAACCTATTCGCCACCAACACCCCCACCCAAACCGAATACCTTGAATCGTTCAGGGTACTGGTTGGCAACGAAACACGCCACATTCAATCGTACGTTCTTCCCCAGTTCGATTCGAACGATACCCTAAGTGGCTATTTAGGAGCTTTCCAGGATATTACCATACACAAAACCCTTGAATCGGAACAGGAATACCAGCATAACCTCTTAAAAGCCATAACCGAACAACAATATTTTTCAATATTGATCGCCCAAAACGAGCAGATCGTGTTTTCAAACCGGAAAGCAAGCGATTTCTTCGGCTATCCCGAAACCAAATTTCAATCGCAGGGTTTTTCATTGTTTGAATTGATTCACCTTCCTGCCAGAGAGGAGTTCCACAAAAGGATGAACGAATGGGTCAATCAAAAAGGAAAAAACACATCTTTTGAAACCGAGATCTTCACGAAACACCGTAGGGTAAAGTGGGCCGAGGTATTTGCTATCCCGTTGAATTATCTGAATAATGAATCGATTTTGCTAGTCTTCCACGACATCAGCACCCGAAAAATCAATCAGCTTGAACTTCAAAACCGATTGAATACACTCCAATTGGTATTCGAAAGGATGGAAGGAGGGATTGCCATGTTAAATTCTGAAAATAAACCCATTATAACGAACCCGAAATTCAAATTTTTATTTGGCGATCTGGCTGGGGGATTGAAAAAATTCGAATCAAACATCGATATACGCGAAAATGAAAAAACAGTCTTACAGGCAGTTAAATCGATCAAAGAAAACCCTTCGTTGCATCAACCCCTTCAACTTTCACTTGCCCGCGAAGGAGGCAACATTTGGGTCCACCTTTTTGTGAACGTGCTGGCTGATGATAACTGTATTGTATATTTACAGGAAATCGACCAAATAAAACTTGCTGAAAGTGCCGCCCTGCACGACGCTCAAATTTTACATGACATGATCGAAAGCAGGAAATTTGCTGCTGCACTGTTTTCTGCAAACCTCGAACTCATTTTTTCAAACGGCTTGTTCAACGAGCAATTTGCCACACTTTCGAACGAGGGCCACTTCAATCTTTCTTACCTGCCTTTTTCCTCGAATCCTGAATTTCAAAACTTCCTTTCTGGTTTTTATCAGGGAACAGGCCCAACCATTTCGTACAAGTTTGAAGAATTCAATGGAGCCATTTTCACGATCGAAGCGAGGGCCCTAAGTTTTGAACAGATTCAATACATTGCCTTGACCATTATTGATGAAACATTGACCAACAACGAAATAGCACAACTTAAGAGTGGGTTTGAACGTTTTTACAACCTTTTTGAATCTTCTCCCCTGGGAATCGCCCTTATTGATAAAAACAGGAGCATTCTCCAAACCAATAAAGCCTATGCCCAGATATTAAATTACAACATCAATGAACTCAACAACAAGAAGGTGGATGAATTAGTCCCCATCGAAAACCTATCGGAAAATCTCAACAACTATTACCAAATTTTTTCCGGGGTTAAAGGGTATTATTCGATCAGGCAACTCATGATCCAGAAAGGAGAAAAACCCATTTGGGTAAAAAACGATGTATATGCTTCAAAAGACCGGTTTGGGAACATAACTACGGCTATTAACATTATTGAAGACATCACGGGTAGCATCGACAACGAAAATAAAAATACGGTCAAAATCAGGATGAATACCCTGAAAACCATATCGAACAGCATGGCCCATTTATTCAACAACCAATTTATGAGCATCTTTGGAAGCGCCTATTTATTAAAGAGCTTAAGCGAAGATGTATTGATCGGGAATTATGCCAACAACATCATTTCGGCCATGCAACGGTGGTCGGATCATGCTCATAAGTACCTGTTCTTTTCATCCCAAACCAGGAACCTGCATATCATTGTCGATGTTCATCAGGTGATTAAAGAAATCCGCAACTCCGAATTGCTGAACAATTATCCTACTGTTAGTTTAAAATATCAGTTCGATTCAGCTCAAGGGAAACTCATCGGCGATCCCAACCATTTGTACACCGCGATTCAAACACTGATATTCAACGCACTGGAAGCACTTCCTGAAGGCGGCAACATCACAATTTCGACCCATGATGTGTTTTTTGAAAAAGATGAAACCAGTACCGAACAAGCAATCATCAAAGCAGGTCGCTACATCAGGATCAGGATTGCTGATACCGGGCAAGGCATCAATCCAAAAGATATGCCCCACATCTTTGAACCCTTCTTCACCACACGGAAAAACCCCATTAATCCTGGACTTGGACTGCCCTTATGCAAGTTGTTGATCAACCAAATGGGCGGTAGTGTGAGAATTTTCAGCGAAACAGGAACTGGCTGCCAGGCCAATATCTACCTACCCATCCCAGAAAATGAAAAACTACAAAAATTCGTAATGCCAAACGAACAAATTTTATTGAAAGGTTCTGCCAACATTATCCTGGTCGACGATGAAGAGGTGATTAGGATCATTACCGGCGAATTTCTCCAAAAACTGGGATACAATGTATTTTCATTTTCATCAGGACAGGGTGCCATCAAATTTTTCAAAGAAAACCAGGATAGCGTTGACCTTGTGATCCTCGATATGCAAATGCCCATAATGGATGGTGCAACCTTGTTCAGGCAATTGAAAGCGATTGAACCCAAAGTGAATGTGATCTTGCTTTCAGGATTTAACCTCGACGAACGTATTGAGACCTTGATTAAAGAGGGGCTTTCAGCATTTATTCAAAAGCCGGTCGGGATCGAAAAATTGTCTCAGGCCATTTCAAAAGTAGTGTATAACAAGAAGTAGTGCCCTTGGGCCAATCATTTAAAGAAAACAAGTTATGGGCTTGATTTTTTTGACTTTAACACTTTACCTCCTCCTGTTGGGTTTTATTGCCTATCGCAGCTACTGTAAAATCAATAACCACAACGATTTTTTCATCGCAGGAAAAGCAGGTTCTGTTCTTACCGTTTCAGGCAGTTTGTTAGCTACCATTCTGGGCGGTTCGGCCGTAATAGGAGCCATCGATGCAGCCCCAAGGTTGCACTGGGCGATCAGCTGGTTCATGATCTGTGCCGCTATAGGCCTACTGGTTATTGTTCCATTTGCTTCAACCATCAACCAACTCGGCCGGTTTACCCTCCCAGGCCTGTTGGAATCGATGCATGGAAAAAGATCGAAAAAGATATCTTCCTTGATCATTCCTGTTGCCTGGACCGGAATTATCGCGGTACAAATAATTGCTTCAGCAAAAATTCTGGAAAGCTTCGCCAACATTTCATATGGATGGGGGGTAGTTTTGTCAGGCGTAGTTTTTATCTCATATACCCTCGCAGGAGGCCAATATTCAATTTTGAAAACCGATCTGGCCCAATCCATCCTGGTCATCATTGGCTTGCTGACCATCGCTTTTTTCACCTTCCGATATGCCAACACGAATCAGGTTGAAATTCCGATGGGAGGTTCCTTTTTCAATCCTAATTTTTCGGTAATCGATTTACTGGTGTTGGTTTTAACCTATTCCACTACTTTCTCGACCGGACCCGATATCTATACCCGTCTTTTCTGCGCGCGCGACACAAGAACCATAAAAAAATCACTTATAATCAGCGGATTAGTATTAATCCCGGTCGCCTTAGCTATTGGATATCTGGGAGTGTCGGGCAGTTTACTCCGTGAAGGAAGTGGTCAGGGAACCATACTGGTCAACCTGTCGAAAATGGTATTGCCATCATGGGGGGTTGCTCTATTAGTATTAGCCCTACTTAGTGCAACACTATCCTCGGCCGACACCACCTTGCTCAGCGCTTCGGTAATTGTTTCTGACTTGGTTTTAAAGGGAAATTTCAACATAAAACCTGTTGCCAAAACCCGATTAATCATAGTGCTTATCGGAACAGTCAGCATTCTTGTTGCCTGGCATTTTACTTCCATCATCGATCTATTGCTGTTGGCCTTGGCTGTGTACGCCGGAGCATTTACCCTGCCTGTATTTGCAGGCTTGCTCCATATCCGTTTTCATCCGAAGTTTCTTTCTGCAGCCATCGTATCGGGCGGCATTATTGCCCTGGCAGGAAAGTTTATGTCGTTGGTTATAAAAGGGAATTGGGGTAATTACTTATTGCTTGTTTCGTTCCTTGTAAGCGGAGTCATATTATGGTGGGGCAGATACACGGAAGAAAAAACCTAAAATTAAAGTACTAATTTATATCCTACCCCATGAACAGTCATTATATGGTTACTGCTTTCCGTATCGATTTTCTGCCTAAGGTGTAAAATAAAATTATCGACGGTACGTGCAACAGGTTGGTAACCATCTCCCCATACATGGTCGAGTACAGAATCGCGCGAAACAATGTGGCCAGCATTTTTATATAGAAAAGCCAAGATCTCGAATTCCTTATGCGACATCTTCACCGCTTCGCCATCGGAAAATGCTTCATATTGCCGGAATGAAACCGACAACTTACCAATAGTGACCATTTCCTTTTCATGTCCAATTTCCAAAGCTTGGGCTCTTCTCAATACCGCTTTAATTCTTGCTATTAATTCCCTAAGACTGAATGGCTTTGTAATATAATCGTCGGCCCCCAATTCCAAGCCCAATACTTTATCCATTTCCTCTCCACGGGCAGTAAGCATGATCACCGGTGCTGAAGACCCCATCTTACGCATTTGTTTCAGTACCTCGAAGCCCGAGAGGCCGGGCAGCATTAAATCAAGAACGACAAGGTCGTATGAAGAGTCACTTATTTTTTGCAAACCAGTATCCCCGCGATCGGCCGTATCAACTTCGTAGCCTTCAAATTCAAGGTTGTCACGCAGCCCGGTCAACATGGCCGGTTCGTCTTCCACAACTAAAATTTTGGTCATATCTTAATCTTTATCCATTAAAGGTAAATACAAAATGAAACAACTCCCCTTGCCCGGTTGGCTTTCGACAATTACTTTGCCTTTATGAAATTTCACAATTTGATAAACAATGTTCAAGCCCAGGCCCGATCCTTTTACTTCATTTGCCAGGTCTCCTTTGGTTATTCTATAAAACTTACCGAATATCTTGCTTATTTCACCGGGAGAAATACCGATTCCATTGTCTTCCACCTCAACGAGAACCGAGCCAGCCTTTACCTTTGCCCTCACTGCGATGGTTTTTTCCTCAGCTTGATTGTAATTGATCGCGTTATCAAGCAAATTAACCAAAACTTCAATGATAGCCTCCCGATCGGCCATAATGGAACGTTCTTCTGGTAAGATCATCGTGCTGACCTTCACGTTTTTCTTTTCAAAATTGGGGCTAAACAGGGCAAGCGAATCGTTAATCAACTGATTGACACTGCATTCTACTAATTGATATTTTCGTTGTCCTCGTTCCATTTTTGAAAAATTCAGTATGCGGTTTACCATTTCCGACAAGCGTTTGGTTTCGCGATGAATCACGTTAAGATATTCTTCTTCACGGTTTTTGTCTTTTAACCTCTTTAGAAGTAAGGTCTCTGTATACATATTCATCAGCGCAAGAGGGGTACGCAATTCATGAGAAACATTCGAAACAAATTCGGCTTTAAGTGCGGCCAGGTGCATTTCCCTACGTAAGGCAAAAAGCACGAATCCTCCCCCAATTAAGACCACCAAGAGGGTGATTACAAGCAAAAAATAGTTTTTTTGGGTCCTCTCTGCCACAAGGTCTTCAATTGTATTATTTGTTGGCCTGATTGAGAAGCTGTATCCTGGCAAGTACCACGAGGGTTGGGTCACCATCCATTCGGTATCCGGCTTCAACGAATCGTCGGCAGTCACCTGATTTTGTTTTTCGTAGGCAACCGATACATCGAATAAATCGGGAGAAACCTGCTGAATAATCAAAGAAAGGTTGCTT
>CAZSIK010000019.1:0-27699 GCA_964606515.1 uncultured Prolixibacteraceae bacterium | reverse complement strand
GAAAAAATACATTCGATCAATCAACACACAATTTTTGAAGACTAAGCCATCCTTAAAAAAAGAAAGCGGACAACCCCAAGGCTGCCCGCTTGATTTGAATTTGTATTTCAGGCCATTAAAATTTATATCGTAAAGCTACACGGGCACCTGTAATAAGGTTGCCACGGTTGTAATAAGTATTATTCGAGAAAGAGAAAAAGGGCTTGTTAAGTTTTTCGGGCAGGTTTCCATATTGCCAAACCAACGAAGGGCCAGCCAGCACTGTAAGATGGGAATTTATATTAAAACCTCCGTTGAGGGCAAAGGTATTAATTTGCTGCCAGCCGTTTAAGATCGTACTTTGAGAAGATACTTCAGGTATGAGGCTGAATTTCTTTCCCAGGGGCAAAACCGATCCCAGGCCAAGCCCCACCGCTAAGCCTTGTTGGTTCGATGGATTATAGGAAAGGATTAAGGAGGTGTAGAGCTTACTTACCCCGATTTTGTAGGCCAGGTTCACCGGGTACATTTCGTTAAGCGACAATTCAACAGCATGGTAACCTCCTTTTTTTACAATGGAGAGAAACCCGATCGGGACACCGCTCTCGATTGTATCGACCAAGTTCACAAAACCCAGTTGGACCCCTTTAAGGTTTTTGGCAATGTTTACATATCCGATTTGTCCAGCTTCGGCACGGCGTGTGGTGGTGTTCACAAAGCCTATCTGGGCCCCTTTCAGCGAATCGGCACAGGTGTTGATGAATCCCAGCTGAATACTTTTACAATTTTTAACTGCAGTATTGATAAAACCAATCTGAGGTCCGATATAATTACCTCCGGTAGTATTTACAAAACCAATTTGTGCTCCCGTCACATTTTTCCCGGCGGTATTGACATAGCCAATCTGAGTTCCCATCACCGCCCTACCGGCAGTATTGATAAACCCGATTTGAGTACCGGTAAAATCCTTTTTCACGAAGTTGATGAATCCGACTTGAGCACTGTAATGAGTACCCCAACCCATATTGATGAAGCCGATGAGCGGGAGGTTAAAACCGTCGGGAACTGAATTTACAATTCCCGAATAGATAATGGGGGTAGAACGTTTAGGAGCTTCGTCCTGAGCAAAACCTGAGGTAAAAAGAACAAGAAAAAAGGCTAACGATAAAATTTGTGTTTTCATTTTGTGCTATTTAAAAAGTTGTTTGTTTTCAAATTTGGCTCTATGACAATATCAACCCTTGCCCCCCCTAATTCGGATTTACTTTTTTTGAAATATTTTTGTTAATCTCCAAAATACAATCCACAATCAATCATATTTATCGCCACTTATAACATCATGTTCACATCCAAATGTGGAAATAGAAATCCATCTCTCGGAAATAGACTCAGAAAATTCTTTATGAAAATATACAATTGGGATAAAACAGGAGGTTAGAGGAAATCGTTTGCCTTAACTAATTTGGCAAAAAATGACCCCCTATATCACATAATTTAGGGTGCAAGCTTCAGAACAACCTTATCCCTGCCTTAAACCCTATCCAGGATTTAAGGTTTAGATTAGTCATCGGGCTTTGTTCATTTTGGATATTCCGGACCAGTTTGCTGAATACATCGCGATATTGCGGGGACGACGAATCGACCAGGTAATTATTGTAGGTAATCCCGGCAAAAAGTGAAGCTTTCCGTGAAAACTTCCAATCAAGGCTTAGTCCAATGCTGTATATCATATTGATTTCACCAAAGTAATCTCCAAGTCCTACCTGTTGGGCCAGTAAATCGACATCGAAGGAGATTTTTCGACTATAGAACAAGGTCGATCCCATGCCCAGTCCAAAAGTATACAAACTGGTATCGGGGAATACCGAAGCATTGGCCCCGACCATGATACTTGTGTACAATTTTTGGGTACCACCCCTGTAGGCCATGTTGGTACGGAACGTTTCGGTAGTGTAAAAGCTAAGCTGGTGATATCCTTTACGGATGAAATTAAAAATTCCTATAGGGGCACCTGCACAGCTATCGGCGATATTGATTACTCCCACTTGAACCCCATTAACCAAAACTGCCTTATTGATGAAACCTGAAACCTGTATACCAGTGAGGGTATCGGCGCGGTTGAAAAGCCCGGTAATTTGTGCCCCCTGAACTTTTTTTGCCACGTTAACTGCCCCTGAAGCCTGCAAACCGTTATATTGATGAGCTATATTAATAAAACCTGCTCCTTGTAAACCAAGCGATTTCTTCCCTGCAAGGTTGAGAAATCCAGCACCCTGAACCCCTGAAAAACCACCTCCGGCCCGGTTAAAAAATCCGGCCCCCTGTACCCCTGAAACCATACCATCGGTATTACTGGCAAAGCCCGAACCTTGAATCCCATGCAAATTTCCCCGAATATGCCCATAGAAACCGGAACCCTGCGCTCCCGAAAGATCACCTCCCGCGTAGTTGATAAAACCGGCCGCCTGCAAACCCGACACTTCCTTCCCTGCAAAATTACCAAAGCCTGAACCTTGCAATCCACCAACCTGCCAACCAGCATAATTGAAAAAGCCCGATCCCTGAACCCCATTTACATTTCGCCCTACATAATTGGCAAAGCCGGCGCCCTGCAATCCCCTAACATCCTTTCTTACAATATTGATGAAACCTCCCAGCTCAAGGAAGCCTACACTATGCACATACCCTCCGATAAGGTTCAAGGATATTTGATTGATTGTATTACCCGTTATTAAACCGTTGGTACCTATATGAGGAAGTAAGGAGATTTGTATAAAACGGTGAACTGTCCCAGTAACATTATCGGTGGTAGCCTGTAACTCCCTCCTCACCATCTTTAGAGGATTGAACTGATTGTCAGGAAGAAGCTGTATCTTATCGTGAGCAGGCAATTCGAGTTGAACAAAAGTCGACTTGCCCGGTACGGCCATTAACATGACTCCTTCGTAGCCACTTTTACTCACACGTACGGTATTGACCGTATCTTTTTCATCAAGCTTGATTTTAAAATACCCAAATTGGTCGGTGTTAACCACTTCCTGTAGCGAAGGGCTGTACACCGATGCATTGGCCAGGTTTTCTCCTTGAGGGCCATATAAATAGCCTTCAACAATTGCTGCCGGACTCTTACTGCCTTGTTTTGTTGGCTGAAGGATTACGAATTTGCCCCGCTGCCGGTACGAAACTTCGCCTTCGAAGATACGGTTCAGTACAGTACGTACAGTCTGGTTTTCCACATCCAGGTCGATTTGCCGGGAAGCCCTGATGACTTCAGGATTATATGAAAAGGAAACATCGGCCAGCCGTCCCACTTCAGATAAAACCACTTCGATACTTTTGTTTTGTGCTGTTAAGGAAACCTTCCTTTCAAGCCTGGGGACATTATCTGTTTGAGCAAGCGAAACAAAAATCGGGACACCGATTATTAGGAGGGTTAGAAGCAGTTTCATTTTAAGGAATATTTTCAGTAACAGTACATGCCTCGCCCTCGAATACAAAGCGACTTTCTTCGACAAGCAATTTTAAGCCAAGCGTTTCGGCGATAATGTTTAAAACAGTATGAATATCATCGTTTTCGAACGAAACCGTGATGGGGCAAGAGCTAATCTGTGGCTGAGCCAATAGGATGTTTACTCCATACACACGCGACAATTGACGGACCACCTCGTTGAGCGGGGTATTGTAAAAAACGAACATACGGTTGGCATATGCAGTTAGGTTAGGATCAGAGGATCCAGTTTTGGTGAAGGTATTCCGATTCTTGTTAAAAATCCCGCCTTCTCCGGCAACCAGGCTTATTCCTTCGTTGCTTGCAGTAAAAAAGAGCACACTGCCTGTTTTTACATAAACTTCCACCAGTGAATCGGCTTCATCATTTTTTATATTGAATGAAGTACCGGTAACCCTGATGAATGTCTCACCACTTTCGACGATAAATGGTTTTTCGATATTGGGTTGAACCGAAAAAAATGCTTCTCCGGTGAGTTTAACCCTTCGCTCTTTTTTTCCGTAATCCGCTGCTCGGGCAATCAGGCTGTTGCGATTAAGTGTTATGGCAGAACTGTCGGAAAGGATGTAATTGAAGATGTCATCAGCCGGAGCAACCGCAACCGTTTCGTAACCGAACGGTTCTGTCCGGTTCATTTGTTGATAGAGCAAGAGTGCAAAACCCGAAACCAACACCACGATAGCAGCCACCCGGATCCAAATTGGCAGAGCGATTACCTTGGCATTTTTCAGTTTACGATCGACCTGTTTTTCAGCCCTCATCTGGTTATGAACTTTTTGCCAAGCACTATCCACATCAACTTTAAGCAAACGGTTCGATGCAATAGCTTTTTGATCGGCAAAGCAAATCCCTTCGAAGTATTTCCGGTTGGCTTCATTCCCGTTTATCCATTGGTTTAGCTCCAGCTTTTCAGCATCGGAAGCTTCACCGGCTATGATCCGGGCAATCAGGTAATCGATATGTTTACTCTTTTCCGACAAGGTTAATTCCAGTTTTTCAATAACAATCCTATTATCAGCGGTAAAAAATCCTTTAATTTTTCTCTCAACGTTCTCAATGCCTTAATCATGTGGTTCTCGACCGTCTTCACCGAGAGGTTCATCTGTGTGGCAATCTCGGCATACGTAAGGTTTTCGAACCGGCTCAGCCTGAATACCATTTGACATTGAGGCGGCAACTGGTCGATGGCCCTTTTTGCCATCTGCTCGAGTTCGCTCTCCATCAGCCGTTCAGTGGTATTTTCGTGCTCGAGCGAAGCGCTTTGCTTAAACCAGGCATCGTGTTTCCGTTGCACCTTCAGGTGTTTTACCCGGTTCAGGCTGCTGTTGTACACTGCACGGTAGAGATACGATTTCAAAGAAGTATGCACTTCAATTGATCCGCGCTTCTCCCATAAAGTGAGAAACGCATTTTGGACCATCTCCTCCGACTCGTCCATATCGTCCAGAATGGTGTTGGCATAATTGCACAAGCGCTCATAATAGGTTTTGAAAAATGTTTCAAAAACCTGTTCGTCGCCCTTATGCAAACACTCCAGGATATGTCGGTCGGTGAGTTCCAAAATTGATTCAATTTGGCTCTAAAGATAATTTTTTCATCACTTGGCTGCAACATGTTTTCTTTTTTTGCAGCTATGACAACCAGTAGCCATGTTACCCCCAGTTGAAAGCAAAAAAAACTCGCTATTTTTTACATTTCGCCTATCTATTTATTTACTTACTTGAATGATTCCCCACATTTTGTCAGTATTTTGATTTTCATTCCAAATATTCCACCTTTTTCTTGGATTACTACATAAATATAAATGCCACGAATGCACGAATTTGAATTCGTGCATTCGTGGCATTTATAAATCATAGAATTGTGTTTTAAAATTTTTTAAGTGCCCAATTCAATAAATTTTTGGTTTCAAAAAATTACTTTATTGTTGTTTCTTACAGGACAACTTCAAGTTTTTTCGCTGTTTCAACAATCAGGTTCCAGGCATTTTGCACGTGATGCAATTCAGTATGGGTTTGGCTAATGCATAGCCGTAACACCAACTTTCCATCAAGCTTGGTATGCGTGAAATAAATTGTCCCGGCTTCGTTGATTGTGTTCATCAGTTTCATGTTGAACTCGTCGCTAGCCTTATATCTGAAACACACCAGGTTGAAAGGAGGTTCGACCACCAGTTCAAAGTTGTTTGAATTTTTCACCCATGAAGTAAATTCATGCGCCATTTCAACATGTTTACGAATATGGAACTGCAATCCCTCAACCCCGTAATGGCGAATCACGAACCAAAGTTTCAACGACCGGAAACGACGACCCAATTGCACGTGCCAGTCGCGATAGTCAAACACTTCGCCCGATTCGGTGGCTTTATTCCTAAGATACTCGGGAAGAATCGAGAAGGTATTGATCAGTTCATTTCTGTTTCCGACCCAGAACACGTTGCAATCGAAATTGGTAAACATCCACTTATGGGGGTTAAAACAAAAGCTGTCGGCCAGCTCAACCCCATCACGATGGTGCCTGAATTCGGGACAAATCATCGCAGTACCGGCCATGGCCGCATCGATATGAAGCCAACATCCTTCGTTTTGACAAATTTCGGCAATGGCCCGAACAGGGTCCACTGCATTCGAAGAAGTGGTGCCAATTGAAGCGCAAACAAAAAATGGTTGAAGACCAGCTTGTTTATCTTTTAGTATTTGATTTTTAAGCAATTCGGGGTTCATGGCAAATTTGTCGTCCACGTCGATAAGTCGGAGGTTATCGTTACCTATTCCCGCCATTTTTATTGCTTTCTCGAGCGAAGAATGGGTTTGTGTTGAAATATAGGCAACAAGTTTGCCCGGGTTTCCTGCATTGTTCGACCGGAACTGCGTAGCCCTTTCGCGGGCGGCAATAACTGCGGTTAAAGCAGCTGTTGAAGCCGTATCCTGTAATACGCCCCCACCTGTCCCCGACGAGCGAAACTTCTGGGGCATGTCCATTATTTCGGCAAGCCAATCGAGCACACGGGTTTCGAGCTCGGTTGCAGCGGGACTGGTTGCCCAGATCATACCCTGAACACCTAAACCCGATGATACCAGATCACCTAAAATCGATGGGAAGGAAGTGTTTGATGGAAAAAAGGCAAAGAAATTGGGCGATTGCCAATGGGTGATCCCGGGCATAATTTTTTCGTCCAGGTCGCTGATCATGGCATCAATAGGTTCACCTTTAAGTGGCGGGTGCAAAGGCAGTGAAGCCAACACTTCTCCAGGTTTAACCTGTGAAAGCACAGGAAATTGGTCCACTTTTTCGTAATAATCAGCAATCCAATCGATGATTTTTTTTCCCTCAGTTCGGAACTGATCTGGGGTCATGTGGTAATTTTTTTGGTCCACTTTCGTAAAATTTTATTTTGACAGGCAAAGTAAGGGGATTTCCAAAGAATCTGCAATCCCACAATCCATTTTTCAAAGAAACAAATGACAGTGCCATTGCAAAATCAAAATTGTTTAGAGGTAAAACTTTCTTCTTCTTCTTCGAAGGTTTTCAGCTTTTTAAAACCTCTTGCACCGAATTCACGTTACCCTTATCAAATTATCAAATCGGGTTGAATTCTGTTTTTTATTAAATCATGAATAGTCAATTTTCCATTTTATATTCTATTTTTGGCCTCAATTTCAAAATAATAAGAAACCGGTATGTCAGAGGATATTTTCAAAAAATTGGTGGCTCATTGCAAAGAATATGGATTTGTATTTCAAAGCAGTGAAATATACGACGGACTAGGTGCTGTATATGATTATGGCCAGAACTGGGTTGAGTTAAAAAACAACATCAAAAAATACTGGTGGGATTCGATGGTCATGCTTCACGAAAATGTAGTAGGGCTCGATTCGGCCATCTTTATGCACCCCACCATTTGGAAAGCCTCGGGGCATGTCGATGCCTTCAACGATCCATTGATCGACAACAAAGACTCAAAAAAGCGCTACCGTGCCGATGTCCTCATCGAAGAGCAGTTGGCCAAAATTGAAGATAAAATCAATAAGGAAGTTGAAAAAGCAGCCAAACGTTTTGGCGAGGCTTTCAATGAACCCCAGTTCCGCGCCACCAACGCCCGAGTCCTCGAAAATCAGGCAAAATGGGATGCTTTGCATGGCCGTTTTGCACAAGCCCTGAACGACAGCAACCTTGAAGAACTTCGTCAAATCATTATTGATGAAGAAATTGCATGTCCCATTTCAGGCACCCGCAACTGGACCGAAGTCCGCCAATTCAACCTGATGTTTGCTACCGAAATGGGTTCAACTTCCGATGGTGCCATGAAAGTGTACCTTCGCCCCGAAACCGCCCAGGGCATATTTGTAAACTATCTGAATGTTCAGAAAACAGGACGCATGAAGATACCGTTCGGAATTGCCCAGATTGGGAAAGCCTTCCGCAACGAGATCGTAGCCCGTCAGTTCATCTTCCGCATGAGGGAATTCGAACAAATGGAGATGCAGTTCTTTGTGAAACCGGGCACCGAACTCGACTGGTTCGAGAAATGGAAAACCACCCGCATGAGCTGGCACCAATCGCTTGGATTTGGCGCCGAGAATTACCGTTTCCATGTGCACGAAAAATTGGCCCATTATGCCAATGCCGCAGTCGATGTGGAATACAAATTCCCCTTCGGATTTAAAGAAGTAGAAGGAATTCACTCGCGCACCGATTTCGACCTGAGCCAGCATCAGGAATACTCGGGCAAAAAAATTCAATATTTCGATACCGAAACCAACGAATCGTATGTTCCTTTTGTGGTGGAAACCTCAATCGGGGTCGACCGGATGTTCTTACAAGTGCTTTCGGCAGCTTATTCCGAAGAGGAGGTTCTTGATGCCAAAGGGCAGAAAGACACCCGTGTTGTACTGCGCATCCCTACCCAGTTGGCACCAGTAAAAATGGCCGTGATGCCGTTGGTGAAAAAAGATGGCCTTCCCGAGAAAGCCCGCGCCATTATAGACGAACTGAAATTCGATTTCAATTGCATGTACGATGAAAAAGATTCGATCGGCAAACGCTACCGCCGTATGGATGCCATCGGGACCCCGTTCTGTGTTACCGTCGATCACCAAACTGCCGAAGACAACACCGTGACCATCCGTTATCGCGATAGCATGGAACAAGACCGGGTGGAAATTTCGAAATTGCGCGGAATTATTGCTGAGGCCGTGAGCATGAAAGGCTTGTTCTCAAAACTAAAGTAGGAAAAAGGCATTGGGAAAAGATCTAGAGTAAAAAAAAAGACTTCAAGAAGGATAATGAATAAAAAGCTGCCGTTTAGCGGCTTTTTGTTTTTGAAATGATTTATCATATATTTGATTGTTCCTAATATTTACCGCTATGAACAGATATTTACCTGTACTTTCACTGCTTCTTCTGATCCTTATAAGCGCCTGCAATCAGGGTCCAAAAAAAATCACAATTGGTTATGTACAAATCAACGAAGACGGGGTGCTCAACAAAGCAAAAGCCGGTGTGTTCAAAGCCCTGGCCGATTCGGGTTTCATCGATGGACAAACCATCAAGGTAATCGACAACAATGCCCAGGGCGACTTGTCGATGATCATTACCATCCTGCAATCGCTCCAGTCGCGCGGGGTCGATATGATCATCACCAACAGCACACCATGCATGGTAGCAGCAGCTCAGGCTGTTCGCGATATTCCAGTTGTGTTTACTGTTGCATTCAGCCCCGAGCAGGTTGGGCTCAAAGTTACACCAAACAACCTTTATGGCATCTACGATCCGCTCGATAGCAAAGGTTTTACCGAAATGCTCCTCGAAATGATGCCTCAGGTGAAGCGGGTGGGCATACCGTACAACAATGCCGAACCCAATGCTGAATATTCAGCCAACAAATTCTCAAAAGAATTGGAAAACAGAGGCATCGAGGTCGTTAAATCGACTGTTACCAGTGTAAACGACATTGTGATGGTTGGGCAAAACCTGGTGGCACAAAAAATCGATGTCCTTATTGTAGCAGCCGACAACACCGTGTACAGTGGCTTAAATGCCTTAGCGAAAATTGCCGGCGAGGCAAAAATTCCCCTCCTTGTAACCGATCCGCACCAAGCCGAAAAAGGAGCATCCATCGGGATGGGAGTTGATTATGAACAATGGGGCTACCTGAGCGGACTGAAAGCAATAGAGATCCTTCGTGGAAGAAGCGTTTCAAACAAAATTGATCCCATTCTCAAGAGCCAGATCTATATCAATACCAAAGCCTGTGAATTGCAAGGTTTAACAGTACCCCAAACCATTATGGAAAGGGGCGATACCCTTACCGGGGGCAACTGATTTTAATGGAATAAATAAGAAAATTGAAGAGCCGCTTCATTAATAAAAACACCTATTATTTAATCAAAAAAACAGAAAGACTTAATCGATTAATATAGGATATCTTATCTTGAAAAAACACCTGTATTTCGAACAAGAAGGGAATCCTTTTCCCGTTTTTTAAACTCGCCAAATAGGGGTTACCTATTTCCATGTTGTCATAGCGCCGTATTTATCAAAAATAGATTAGTAAATCCTGTAACATAAGTTGCAGCAGTCAATTTAAACAAAAATCAATACGGCAATGAAAACATTATTTTTTAAAGCAAGCGCCACCTTACTCGTATTCAATTTGCTCTTTTTTTACACAAATGAAATAAAAGCTCAGGCAGCAAAACAGGTTGTTCGTGGTACGGTGATCGATCGCGACACCAAGTCGCCCATTCCTGGTGTTAACATTATTGTTGCCAACAGCGATCCGTTTATTGGCACTATATCCGACCCCGATGGGATCTTTCGTATCGAAAACATTGTTCCGGGTCGCATTACCCTTTACGTAACCTGTATTGGCTACGACAAACTCACTGTATCCAACCACATGGTGATAAGCGGGAAAGAGAGCGTTCTCAACCTGGAAATGGCCCAGGCGTTTGAGGTACTTGACGAAGTCACCATCAAAAACGGCAACGGCAAGCGGGGCGAAGTCCTTAACGAAATGGCCATCATAAGTGCACGGGCTTTTACTGTTGATGAAACCAAGCGTTATGCCGGTTCGCTCGACGACCCCTCGCGGATGGTGAGTGCCTTTGCCGGAGTAACCAGCGATGCATCGGGCATTAACGAAATTATTGTACGGGGTAATAGCCCAAAAGGCGTGCAATGGCGACTTGAAGGGGTCGAGATTCCAAACCCCAACCACTTCTCACATCAGGGAAGCACAGGAGGGCCAATCAATGCACTAAGCAGCAACATGTTGGCAACTTCCGATTTTTTCACCGGCGCCTTTGCTCCCGAATATGGAAATGTGCTTAGCGGAATTTTCGACATGAAAATGCGCACCGGAAATAACGAGAATCACGAGTTTACGCTCGGCATGGGCGCTTTGGGCCTCGATGTGGCTGCCGAGGGACCCTTTAAAAAGGGAAATCGAAGTTCTTACAACATCAACTACCGATATTCTACCCTTTCCCTTATCGACCATTTGGGACTGATGGATTATGGCGGCGTTCCCCGTTACCAAGACCTCTCGTTTAAAACAAATTTTGTTACCAAAAAAGCGGGCACCTTTTCGTTGTTTGGACTTGGGGGCTTAAGCGAAATCGATGTAAGCCAGTTGAACGGCAACGACGAAACGGCATTTCAGGGCACTCAAATATCAAAATTTGGTGTTGTAGGTTTAAATCACCTTTTGCTTCTTAATCAACAATCGTTCATCAAAACCAACATATCGTTATCCCACAACGGTTCGTGGTTCGAAGCCGAATCCCGTTTTTCCGATCATCAGTTTTACGAATCGATGAAACGCGACTGGAACAAAAATGCCCTAAATATTTCGACCCGTTACAGCAACGCCATTAACAATAATTTGCGTCTTATGGCCGGAGTTGAGTACAAGCACATGTACTACAACATGACCGATGAGCTGCGTTATCAAAACGATTTTGACTGGCGAACAAACATCGACATGACCGAAAATACAGGTTTGTTCGAATCGTTTGCCAGTGTTAAATACCGACTTACAAACAGTTTAAACATGGTTGGCGGGGTGCATTACACCAACTTTTTGCTCAACAACTCTCAATCGATTGAACCCCGTCTTGCTTTAAAGTGGAGTCCAAACTCACGCAGCAGCTTTAATGCTGGCTATGGAAAACACAGCATGCCTGAAAATATTGTTACGTACTTTACTCAGGTATATGATGACAATATGCTGGCCTCAACTCCCAACAAAAATCTCGAACTAACAAAAGCAGATCATTTTATTGTAGGTTACGAGCAACGTATATTGAAAAACATCAATGCAAAAATCGAGTTGTATTATCAAAGTTTGTACGATGTACCCGTCGAGAATAAGGAATCGAGCAGTTTTTCAGTAATTAACGACACCAACGGGCAAACCTTTGCCGCCTTGGTAAACGAAGGCAAAGGCCGAAACTATGGTGTTGAATTTACTTTAGAGCGATACTTCAACAACAGCTATTATTACCTATTGACGGGTTCGTTGTACAAATCAGAATACATGACTCTTACCAGGCAATGGTACAATACCCTGTTCGATGGTAATTATGCCTGCAATTTTTTAGTTGGAAAAGAATTTACCCTGGGCAATCCCGACAAAGGAAATACCCTCAACCTCAATTCGAAAATTTTGTTTAACGGCAACCGGAAATACCTGCCGGTCGATTTGGAGGCGAGCCGAAATTTAGGAAGTGTGGCGTATGACTACTCAAAACCCTATGAAGATCGGCTCGACAATGTGTTTCAGGTAAACTTCACTGCAAGTCTTAAATTCAACCGCAAACATGTAACACATGAAATACTCTTTGATTTCTACAACTTATTGAACAACAGGGCAAATGTATCGGAATACTACAATGCTTATACCGAAAAGGTTGAGTATCAAAAACAAATGGCACTGATGCCCAACGTAATGTACCGCATTCATTTTTAACAATATAATTACTTCAAAGGGTACGATACTCAAAAATGATAAACCCTTGTTTTTGGCGGGCGGCGTATAAGTCGCCCGCTTTTGTTTCACTATTAAAAATACCTCCCAACAGAAACTGAAAAAGCCACATTTCGCACTTTTAAAATTTGGTTATTAACAAGATAGCCCAAATCGTTATTCATCTCGATTTGCAAATACCATTTCTTGTTGACATCCAATCCAAGCCCGTTTACAATTCCCCAATTGAGTCGATTAAAGTCAGTATATCCCGATTGTTCGCGGTTAAAATTGTCGATATCAAATGCAATCTGTTTGAACAACAATAAATCGCCCCTGATACCCGAATAAAAGTAGGGTTGTGTCCTGGATGATCTAAAAAAACTGGCTTTAAGAACAAGGTCACCCGAAAGATAATGAAAGCGGTTCCGCAAAAACCGTTTGTCAGTTTTAACGATACTAATGGCATTCATGTCCGCTACTTTAACACTGTACTGACCTCCATGTATTTCTTCTCTACACCCTCTTTGTAAATAGCTTAACTTTGGAGTCAGAGTTAACCATTTGTTTAACCTGTGGTTGTAGGAAATTCCTAAGCCCGGGGTCAATAAAAATTCTTCCAGATAAGTTCCAAATTCTTCCTCTGATTGCGGTGGCCTATTCCCCTCAGGAGTCCATACTGTTATATCCGGGGTATTGGCAATGTTTGGATATGAATGCATCTGACTTGTATAAGCCGTGTTTACAAAGAAACTCCATTTCTTTTCATTAGCTGTTTGTGCATAACTGCTCACATTCGAACCTGCAAGCATCAAGCCTAATAATAAAACCCTTTTCATTTCATCATTGATTTGTAATTTTGATGTATTGATGGGTTTTTCAGGAAAGGTGGCACCATTTGTATCGATAATTGCTTTCAGTTCGACTTTATTTTCATTTGGGTTGGAGACAAAAAATATACTTGAATTTTTAGGAAGAGTTAAATCATTCAATAACTTATCTTTCATTGGGTTTTCAATCCAAACCGTGTCAACTTGATAGAAATACTCATAAATTACAAGGGTATCCTGATCTTGTGAGAAAGAACTCTTCCAACCCAAAAAACAAGCAATTATTGATATGAATAAAAGAATTTTCTTCCTCATTCTGTTTATCTGATCCAGATTTTTTGTGCTATTTGAATATCTCCCAACCACATCTTTCCCTTATCGAAGATTGTACTTCCGCTAACAGGTTTGATCATCTCTCCTTGAAAACGAAACACTGCGGTATAGGTTCCTGCAGGAAATTCCGTAAAGTTATCGTAGGTCACGGTCAGGATTTTTGTTTCTCCGCTTTTGATCAGGCTTACCCAATCTTCACCCCAACAACACGGGCTCATTTCGGGGGCAACAACAGTGATATTGTCACTATAACAAGCAAAATAAAAAGGGTCCCAATTATAGAGGCTCAATCCATTATTGAAATAGCGGAACTCTTGTGCACTCATTTTATCAGGGTCGAAATAGAAGTAATCAAAGCTGTCGGTATTCACAAGTTTTAGTTTCAGTACAAGATTTTTTGACGAGTTTCGAATGATGGTATCGACTGTACAAGTAAGCCCGGAGTGGTACAATCCATCAGCTTTTAAAGCAGCAATGATTCTTTTATCTTCTCTCGGATCATATCTATCAATATCTTTCCCCCACGATGGATCGTTGTAACCAATAGAGAGGATATTGGAGGAATACCTTGAGGAACAAAGATCGAAGGTCCTACTAAATATTGTATCGGAGTTGGGACAAACTGTCCCTTCGTAAATACAATCATCACCACACTTAACCCAGTATTTCGAATTTTTAAAATCGTACAAATTTAACGAAACACCCTCCTTTAGATAAATTAAATGCGCCGAATGGTCGTAATATTCAATGTTTTTGGAATTAAGGACTAATTCTCCCCCAATTTGAATATTGAACCCATTGGTCAATTCAAGACTTGGTTCAATTTTATCGTCCCAGCACGACGAAAGCACAATGGCCAATATTGCTATTAAAATGCCGTTTTTCATCTTTTCCATTTATTAGAATGTGATTTTTTGAGCCAATTCAATTTCACCCAACCAAATCCTGCCACTATCCTGTTCCAGTTCAGCTTTCCATTGTATGTGATGGGTTAAACCGGGAAAGGTAAAAAAAGCGTTGTAAGTTCCGGGTGCAATGGAGTCGAATTTGGGATAGTCGATGGTGATGTATCTCGTTTCACCACGTTCGATCAGGGTCAACGATCTTTTGTTCCACCGATGTGGGTCGTATCCATAAAGTGTGGGAATCAAATTGTTGTGGATTTGATTTCTATTCTGATCAAAGATTAGAAGGCCCCACATGGTCAAACTATGGTAAACGTGGATGTCCATTTTTGCGGGGTCAGGGTAATAATAGTTGATTGTGTCGGGGTTTTTGATTTCAACAGTCATCCGGATATGGTTATACCCCATACGTTCGATGGAATAAAACCGGGCTTCGAGCCCTTTTCGT
Organism: uncultured Prolixibacteraceae bacterium; assembly: GCA_964606515.1. GTDB lineage: Bacteria > Bacteroidota > Bacteroidia > Bacteroidales > Prolixibacteraceae > CAZSIK01. Next base: position 12,725 of record CAZSIK010000019.1, on the reverse strand, counting down.
AGTTTGCCGAGTTTCTCTAAGGCTGCTTCCATTTTGAAATTATCACGAGGGTCTTCATTGGTGAAATAACTGTCATTGTATATTCTGTTGTATTTAAGATACATGAGGTAAGGTGCCAACGACCGTTCACCAATCGACAAGTGGGGAATACCGGAGAGGTTGCATCGCGAAGTATCCATATATTGGCCTTCCAATTGCAGTTCTTTGTCGATAAACAGTTTAAATTTTGAACCATGCAACGCTGAGTTATCAATATAACTGCCGTTCATGTAGAAGAGGTGTGCCCCCTTGTCGTAGTATTCAATATCGTTGGAATTAATCTGTGTGTTTTCTCCAATCAGGATATCGAATCCATCGGTAAGTACGATATCGGGGGCATCTTTTGTACACGAGATGAGCAAGAAAAATAAAAGGCTTGTGATCAGATTTGCAAATTGTTTCATAGCGCAGGAAGGATAATGGGTGACTTAATCAATATTTTCATTCTTTTTAAAAACCAATATCTTTTCAATGATATCGTGGGGAGTTCCAGTTTTGTTTAAAAAGAGGAAGGGTCCATACAACACTTAAATCCACATTCAATGAGGTAAAAAAGTACTCTTTAACACCAAGGGTAGGAGATAGGTCATTTTCAAAAAAATTATGCCTGCCGATTAACCCGTTTGATCCTTCAAGGCGTAGGCTCCACTGGTTATTGATTCGAAAACGGGTGCCCGCAACAATTTCAATATCATGAAACCGTATGTCGGGTTCATTGTAAACCACGAACCCTTGGTTTACTTCTGGTACATCGAAGAAATATTGGGTGAAACTGTACGACACACCAACAAATGGCCGCCAACGTTCAACCTGGATGTTTATTTTTAACGGAACCGAAACCTGCCAGTAAGGCTCGGCAAAAAGACCGGTATTTAGCTCGTTTAAAATCAGGTTGGTGTGAAGTTGGGCATAATCGTATTCAAGATAGGGCAGCGAAGTATCGATCGGTTTTTTCTGCTGATAACCGTTGGTAGGTTGAACATACCGGGCGGTAATTCCGGTAGAAATGCCGAATATATCGTTTTTAAGGGGAATGCAAAACTCGGCCCCAACATGCGCCCCTGCCCACATGGGGTTGCTCACCGTACTGGTACTGTGTTGCATCCACATGCTGCTGGGGCCTGCATGCAAGCTGATTTCGGTTTGTCCGAAAGCAGTTAAGTGAAAGGGTACAAAAAGTAAAGCGAAGAATCCTTTTCGTTTCATTTCTGTTTGTTTTTGGTTTCCATTGAATAAGATGGATTTGTCGGAAAGGGTGGCACTTGTAATGCAATAATATTTCGAGCTGTCGATTTTTTCGCTAATCGGTTTGCACCGAACGTTCCGGCTATCAATAGAATGCAAAAGATCGATACAGGGTTTTTCCCGTTCGATCCACACAGTATCAACCACCCGTACATAATCGTAAACCACGATGGTATCGGGTGCTTGAGAAAAAGTTTTGCCCGCATAAAGCAGGCAAAACCCAAGCAATATTTTTATAATCCTTTTGTTCAACATCAATTCTCAAGTTGAATATAAAAAAAAGAAGAACAGGCTACTTGTCAGCAGGTTTTTCAAGGCGGAGGGTGTCATGGACAATAATTGTTTTGCGGATGATTACAGGCTTTTTCACAGGTTGTGGCTGAAGGGTGCGTTTAGTTGTATCGGGGTTTAAAATAGGAACAGACGAATTGGTTTGTACATTTGCTGTTTCTAATCGTAATGGTTCGGACATTTGAGCAGCTATTGAGTCGGCTGGAACTGCATTCAACGTTTGGATGGATTGTTTTTCGGGAGTTTCCCGCTGATTGTCGTATGCCCGGTATCCAACAATGCCAGCAATAACAACAGCCCCGCCAATCAGGATTTTTCCGGCAAGAGTAGTTCCCCATTTTAAGCCAGAAACTGTTATCGATGGAAATGCAGAAGTTGGTGCTCCAACCTGTAATTGGTAATTGGCAAATCCTTTCCTGAAAATCCAATCGATCGGTTTTGGCATAAACAGCAACATAAAAGGCAGGTAACGGCGCCTGATTTCCTTTTGAGGCTGCTCAAGGGCCTTGGCATAAAGCAACTCCTGTGCTTTTTTGCGAGCCCTTGCAAGATGCGATTTCGATGTGCCCTGACTGATACTGAGTGCCTGTGCTATTTGCTTATGGCTATACCCGTCGATCACATAAAGGTTGAACACGGTTTTGTGGTGGACCGGCAGATGGTCGATCACCTCCAACAATTCATTGGTCGAAAATGAAGCCTTTTCGATGGCAAACCTGATCTTATTATTACTGTATTCCATGGCCGTTTCCTGTTCAATGGGTGTCGATAGGGTTTCAATGGGCACTGTGGCTTGTTTGTTTCTCAAGTATTGAAGCGCGTTGTTAATGGCTATTTTTCTGATCCATCCTTCAATAGCGCCTTGGCTCCGGAAGGTGGCCATCTTATCGAAGGCAATCACGAAGGCTTCCTGTACCAGATCTTCAGCAAGACTTTCATCGCCTACATACCTGCGGCAAACCCCCTTCAACACGGGGGCTTGCTCGCGGTACAGTTTGTCCCAGGCAATGGCCTTGGTCAGGTTAAAGTCAGGAAGGTTCATAAAGAACAGGATATTGGTTAATTCAATGGGGATCTATTTCTTCGGCAAAAATTAATGAACCAGAAAATCACTTTTCAGTTTTCCCTTAAAGATCGCGTTACCAGAATAAGCTGGTAGCGATTTTTCTGAGGAAACCGGTTCCAAGCGATACAGCTCATCCTCCTCTTGAATTTTCAATACGCTTTTTGAAAGCTCAACTATCTCAACCTGACTGTGATCATCACATACCGGTGCATTGCCATCCCACGAATAGCATAAGAATTTTTCTTCACTGTCATTCCAGCACCAGTTGGCAAGCCCGTCCTCGTTTTCTTCTCCGGGATTGGCAAAATCGATGAAATACGTGCCTGCTTCCGAGAATAGGACGGTGGCTTCGTATTCGGTACCTTTAACTGCCTCATCGTTAATCGAAACCATATTCCAGGTACGGCAAAGCAAACTGGTTTTTGCCGAATTGGCCACTACTGCCGATTTTTCTGTTTGAACTTCAATTTCATCGGAAACAGCTCCAAACAGTTTCAACTTGAAATTGAAGCTCGTGTCATCGATTGAATTTAGTTGCAAAGTTCCCAGGTTGTTCAATGTAACCGATTTTCCATCCACGATTTCATAAGCACCAAACAAGGTCGTTTGCTCCTGTACTGATTTTTCCGTGGCCTTTTTCACAACAAGGTAGTTTCCGCTCGTGTTGAATTCAAAAGAAACATACGGACTTGTTCCCGATACCAACCATTTGGCACAAAGCGAATCTTCATCAAGTTTGGGGGAATTTTCGTTTTTGTCGCAAGCAGAGGCAATTAAAAGAATAAGGATCAGTTGCATTAGCCACAATTTTGACTTTGTCATAATATTGAATTTTTAGAAGTTATTTGTTTTCCTGAATAAAGGATACAAAAATAGAAAAAGGTTGCAGCCTATTGTGCAGAAAAAACTTTTCGTACCTTTAAAACCCTTTCCGAACCTTTGCTAAGTTCATTTTTTAATTACTTAATTATGAATAAAATAACAGTTATTATTATTTTACTTTGTAGCCATCTGATGGTACTGTCGCAGATAAAAATGAGTGCTCCGGGGGTAAAATGGGAGAGTAACTACACTTTCGACCGTTACAATGTGTTCAAGGTAGAATTTTTTTCAAAAAATAAAGAACTGATGCGAACTCTCGACTACACTACTTATTATCAATCAAATGGAGAAAATTTCAGCATCGTATCAACCACCCCAAAAGGAAAAGACCGCTCCGAAACCGTGATTGACAAAAAGAACCAGGTGGCCATACAAGCATACAAAACAGGCGATCAATTCTCAATGTGCAATGCAAGCAACTACAAAATACCAAACGAAACGGAACTCAAAAAGCTTGAGTTGGTACCTACCAACGAAACTAAAACCATTTTAGGCCATACTTGCCGCAAGTACACCTATACTTATAAGAAAATTTCTGGTGAAGCCTGGATCACTGACCAGATTAAGCTTTCGAACGATTATGGCCTATTCAGGGCAGCCAAAATGTCGGCACTTCACAACACCTTATCTGTAGGCGGTTTTGTTTTGGAGATGACCTCGGAGGATGCAAAAGGTGGAAAAACGGTGATGCAAACCCTTTCGTTGCAAAATAAAGGAAATTATCAGGCCGATTTCAGCAATGCGGAAATGACAACGGCCATTAACAAAGTAAACTATTTCGCCTTCTGAAATTGTAAAAGTGTAACCTTGTTATATTCTTGTTAATTCAAATGGAACCAATTAAACTTGCATCTGGCTTTATTATTTTTGTCCAATTTTAGGTAAATTATCAAAAATTCAAAAGATTATAAAAATGAAGACTAAGCTTATCGTATTCTTTTTGTTCCTTTCCCTTTCAGGGGCAGTTTTTGCACAAAAGCCAACCGCATGGCGCGGGGGCACCAACGGAATCTATCCCGATAAGGGTTTATTAAGGAGTTGGCCTTCTACCGGGCCTGAAATTGTATGGACCTATGAAGGTTTGGGTGCAGGGCATTCTTCACCGGTATTTGCGCTAGAAAAAATATTTATTTCGTCGATGATCGACAAAACAGGCTACATCTTCATCCTTTCGATGGATGGAAAAGAGGAAAAAAGATATCCTTATGGTGAAGAGTATTACGAAAGCTGGCCGGGGACTCGTTCAACACCGGTTATCGTTGGCGATATGCTGTACATTTATAGCGGGCACGGGGTGATTTACGCCTTTGAAGCGCTCACCGGTCAGTTGAAATGGAAAAAAGAGATGCTCACCGGCGATGCGGAAAACATCAAATGGGGCGTTACCGAAACCCTGGTTATCGATGGCAACCAACTGTTTGTTTCACCCGGTGGAAAAACCAACAACGTGGTGTCGCTTAACCGAATGACCGGCGAGCCAATCTGGACCAGCCCCGGCATGGGCGATCTGTCGGCCTATTGCACCCCCTTATTGCTCGAACTTTCCAACCGAAAATTATTGGTTACCATGATGGCCAGTCACATCATAGGCCTTGATGCCTCGACCGGAAAACTACTCTGGAGCTACGAACAACCCAACAAATGGAGCGTACATGCCAATACCCCGATTTATTCCGACGGCGCCCTGCTTTGTACCAGCGGGTATGGCAAAGGATCAGTAAAACTGAAACTCTCGTCCGATGGAAGTTCAGTTACCAAAGAATGGCACAACGACAAAATCGATGGAAGGCACCATGGGCTGGTTCTAATCGATGGCTATATTTATAGCTCAGGCGACAACAACAGGGAATGGCGCTGCATCGACTTTAAAACCGGGGAAGAAAAATGGGTTTCCTCTGAAATCGGGAAAGGAGTAATTATCTCTGCCGACAGACTGCTTTTCCTGTACAGTGAAAAAGGCGAACTGGCTTTGGCCGAAGCCAATCCTACAAGTTTCAAACTATTGGGCCAAACCAAGGTTGAAAAAGGCACTGCACAACACTGGGCTCATCCGGTAATTCAAAACGGCATCCTCTATCTTCGCCATGGAGATGCATTAATCGCGTACAAAATCAAAGAAAATTAAATAAAAAAGCAAGAGAGACCATCAGGGTAAAAGCACCTTTGAATGTCTGAAAATCATGTACCTATTATCAGCTATTATGAACAAGAACACTTTTTTACTGCTCATTCTTTTATTTCCTCTCTTGCTTTTTTCTCAACTTGTACAATGGCGTGGTCCCAACAGGGATGGCCATTTTAGCGAAGCCGGCCTCATGAAGACCTGGCCCACTGAAGGGCCAAAGCTGGTACTTGAAATCGAAAAAATAGGAAAAGGCTGGTCATCGCCGGTGGTGTACGAAGGAAAAATTTACGTTACCGGCATGATCGATACCCTTGATTATCTTTCCTGTATCAACTCCGACGGAACCATCGGGTGGCAAATCCCTTACGGCCGGTCGTGGAACCAAACCTTTCCCGATACCCGCGCCACCCCTACCCTGCTCGACAAAAAAGCCTACCTCTCGACCGGCATGGGCGTTGTAGTCTGCATCGACCTGAGCTCCCAAAAAGTGCTCTGGAACAACGATGCCTTCGGGAACAACGGCGGTGAAGTAGGAACCTGGGGCATTTCCGAATCAATCTTACTGGTAGATAATAAGGCCATTTTCACTACCGGAGGAAAGCAAACCCACATGGTGGCCATCGATATTGCAACCGGAAAAGAAATTTGGAAAACCCAAACTTTAAATGACGCACTGGCCTATGTAAGCCCCATCCTGGTTGAACAAAACGGGAAAAAACAGATCGTAAGCCTTACCGCAAAATATCTTTTCGGGGTAAACCCCGATAATGGTGAAATAGTTTGGAACTTCAACTTCTTTGAACTCGACGATTCGGAATGGGACAATTCCGGTGGGGTTATCAACTGCACTTCACCCATTTATCACAATGGATATCTATACATTAGCAGCGGCTACAACCATACCGGCGCAAAATTCAAAATGAAGGAGGATTTGTCGGGAGTTGAATTTCTTTGGAAAGACAAGCAACTCGACAACCATCACGGGGGTGTGATCCTGTTCGATGGAGTGGTTTACGGATCAAACTGGCTGAGCAACAACCGGGGTAACTGGTGTGCCATCGACTTCGAAACCGGAGAAAAACTTTACGAAGAAACTTTTCGCAATAAAGGAAGCATTGTTGCTGCCGATGGGATGTTGTACATTTATACCGAACAACCGGGTTATGTAGCATTGGTGAAACCCAACCGTGAGAAATTCGATCTGGTAAGTCAGTTTCGGATCGACAAAGGAAACGGGCCCCATTGGGCGCATCCTTCTATCCACGATGGCGTTCTGTATATAAGGCATGGAGAGGTGCTGATGGGGTACGATATCAAAAACCACTAAATCCCTTAAAGGGGACTTTTAGTTACTGCTTAATCTGAAGTTTGGTTCTTCAAACATTGATTGGTGAATTTATTGAAAAGACCGAAGTGCTTAATTGACACAAGCCGATTCCCCGCCTTGGAGAGGTTGCTCCACAAAACAATGGGTTAGATGGGTCTGACTAAATATTTGAAAATTGAATGAAAAGCAACAATAACAAACATGCAGAATCTAAAAGCCCCCTTAAGGGGGTTAGGGGTGTCTTTCCTTCTTGGGGGTGGGGGGTGATTGGGGCAATCTTGCTTACCTCTGTTCTGCTTGGCTTACTGTGCTATTTCTTCCTATACAACCCCACCCGCCATTTTATCGCCAGCGAACCCGGCATGGATAACCGGGGCAAAGGAGTAGCTACCTCAATGGTGATCAACATCGGTGAATTTTTCGAACGTTTTTCAACTAAAGAATCCAACCTGAAAGAAAACTGGCCACGCTTCCGTGGGGCCGATTTCGATAACATCTATAAAACACCACGCAAACTGGCTTCTAATTTCAAAGATAAGGCCGGAGAAATTCTTTGGAGCAAAGAACTGGGCGAAGGCCATGCAGGGGCTGCTATCTATGAAGGCCAGGTTTATCTTCTCGACTACAACGAAGAAGAACGCGCCGATGTATTGCATTGCTACGATCTCGAAACCGGCGACGAACTTTGGAAACGCTGGTACAAAGTCCCCGTGAAGCGCAACCATGGCATGAGCCGTACCGTTCCAGCCATCACCAACGAGTTCATCCTCTCGATGGGGCCGCGCTGCCACGTGATGTGCCTCGCCCGTGAAACCGGCGACTTGCTCTGGACCCTCGATATTGAAAAAGAATACGAAAGCGAAACCCCACTGTGGTACACCGGGCAATGTCCGCTTATCGACAACGGGGTAGCCATTCTCGCAACCGGGGGTAAGGCACTCATGATTGGTGTCGACTGCAAAACAGGCAATAAGCTATGGGAAGTGCCTAATCCCGAAGGCTGGAAGATGTCGCACTCGTCGGTAATGCCATACACCTTCAACGGAACCAAAATGTACTTGTACTCGTCGGTTGGCGGTTTGATTGCCGTGGGCGCCGAGGGGGAAAACACCGGTAAACTGCTCTGGAAAACTACCGATTGGACCACCAACGTAATTGCACCCTCCCCACTGGCCATGCCCGATGGAAAAATTTTTCTCACTGCCGGTTACGGTGCCGGAAGCATGATGTTGCAATTGAAGCAGTCGGGCGGAACCTATTCGACTGAAGTAGTGCAACAGTACAAGCCAACAAATGGATTGGCCTGCGAACAACAAACCCCAATCTATTGGCAAGGACATCTGTTTGGCATCATGCCCAAGGATGGCGGGGTATACCGCAACCAGTTCGTTTGCGTATCGCCCGACGATGTAACAAAAATACTGTGGAGCAGCGCTGAAACCCGTTTCGGTCTTGGCCCTTATATCTGGGCCGATGGCAAGTTCTACATCCTCAACGACGATGGCACCTTGTTCATTGTTGAAGCCAGCACCAAAGGATTTAAAGTACTCGACAGCAAAACACTCATCAGCGATGGCCACGATGCCTGGGCTCCTATCGCCCTCGCCGATGGGTACATGGTGCTGCGTGACGCGGTGCACATGGTGTGCATAAACATAAACCCCTAAATCCCCTAAAGGGGACTTGGGGTACTACCATTTGGGTAGGCACGTTCTTTTATTCAAGGAGAGAAACTCCTAAGTGGCACTACTCGATTCCCCTCCTTGGAGTGCTCCCTGAGCATGTCGAAGGGGGTTAGGGGTGGGTCTTCTCACCAAATGAAAAAAATTGTTTCTCGCTGATGGCGCTGATGTCGCAGATAAAAGCCCCAATGGGGCGAAAGCATCAGCATAGGGCAACGCCCTATGAAATGAGATACGAATAGAGAACAACAAGAAACCCCATCGAGACAACATATCAATTGCCCGGGGTTTCAACCCCGAGGAGATTGAAGCGCACCCACGTTTCAGTTCGATGTCAGGATGTTGCTAAAAACAAAAGAGCTCAATCGACCCGACCAAACAAAACACGAAAAAGGTGGTATTACAAATTATAATGAATTTATAAATGATATTTAACGAACAAATCAACAATAACGCGCACACCCAAAAGTCTCCCCTTTAGGGGAGATTTAGAGGGGTGATTTGGAGGGATTTTATATGAAATACATCAAATATTTTCTCATCTTCCTCGGCCTTGTAATTGTTGCGGTAATCGCCGTCAACTACATCAACAGCAAACCGAAGAAGGCAAAGCAAAACCCTTACGAATTCAATGTCGACGAGTTCAAAACAGTCGATCTTGCCCTGATCAGCCATTTGGAAGTGCGACAGATCAAGGTCGATGTGGGCGACCAGGGTGGCATTGCCGTTGCCAACGGGCAAATTTATTTTGCTTCTGGACAATCGGTTAAAGCGCTTTCACCCCAAGGGAGGCTTTTGTCTGAATTCAAAACCGATGAGCAAGCCCGGTGCATTGCAGCCAACAAAACCATGGTGGCTGTCGGTTATGAAAAGGAGTTTGCACTTTACACGCTCAACGGTGAATTGGTTTTAAAATCAGGTACCATCAGCGATAGTACTGTAATTACCTCCATCGCATTCTGGAACGAGCGTATTGTTGTGGCCGATGCAGGAAAACGCCGCGTTCTCCTTTTTGATGGCGATTTAAAAACAAGGGAAATCGAAGGTGTTTCAGGGGCAAAGAACCTGCATGGTTTTATTATCCCCAGCGCAAAATTCGATCTGGCAGTGAATGCCTCTGGTGAATTATGGGTCGTCAATCCTGGAATGCATGTCCTTCAGCACTACGACGAAACGGGAAATCTGATCAATGCCTGGGATAAAGCCACCTTGCAGATCGAAGGGTTCAGCGGCTGTTGCAACCCGGCCCACTTCACTTTTCTGCCCGATGGCCGGTTTGTGACCAGCGAGAAAGGTATGCCGCGTATCAAAATTTACCAGCTTAATGGTGAACTGGAGTCAGTGGTAGCGCCCCCGTCGAAGTTTATGGACAATGGCCGGGCCTGCGATGTGGCCACACTTGAAGAAATAATCGTTGCGCTGGATTACGACAAGAAAATGATCCGGATATTTGAAAAGAAGTAAAACATGAACCGAAAAGAATTTTTCACCATCACAGGTAGGTACGGTCTGCTGGCACTTTTAGCGCTCCTGGCCGCCTTCCTCATTACCAACCGGAAAACCACGGTCGAAGAGGTGTGCACCAACGATTTCAAATGCGGCGGTTGCAGCAAACACGACAAATGTACCATTGAAAAGAAATAATGTACAATCCTCCGCTTTCCTATTCCCCTCCCTGGAGGGGTTAGGGGTGGGTTAAGAATGAACATATGGACGAACCTAAAAAATACGATCGCAGGGAATTCCTGAACAGTGCAAGCCGGTTTGCGCTGGCCTTCGGGGCATTGGGACTGGCCGGTTTGGCTGCCCGTAACTCTCGTTCAGGGGGAACTGTCTGGCAGATCGATCCTTTTAAGTGTACCTTTTGTGGCCGTTGCGCCACCGATTGTGTGCTTTCCGAATCAGCTGTTAAATGTGTCCATGCCTACGACCTTTGCGGTTATTGCGACCTTTGCGGGGGCTACTATAAACCTGGAGTTACCAACCTCAATACCGGTGCCGAGAACATGCTGTGCCCCACTGCGGCCATCGAACGAAAGTTTATCGAAGAGCCTTATTTCGAGTATGTGATCCATGAGGACTTGTGCATCGGTTGTGCCAAATGCGTAGCCGGTTGTTCCTCGTTTGGAAACGGATCGCTGCACCTGCAAATCCGCCACGACCTGTGCGACAACTGTAACGAGTGTGCTATTGCCCGTGTTTGTCCAAGCGACGCCATTCACCGTGTACCGGCCAATGACCCATATCTGATTAAAGGGGATTTCTCGGCTAAAGACCAAAGCTCGTGGAAGAACAAATCATAAAAACCAGCAACCATGATTGATGATAAAATAGTAACACAGAGGTCACAGAGATTTACACAGAGGTTCACAGAGAAAAACTCAGTGTGCCTCTGTGTCTCCTCTGTGCGCTCTGTGTTCCAAAAAACCCTTTTCCTCCTCACCTTTTTCCTGCTGACTTTTTCCTCCTTCAGTCAGGTACAACGTTTTCCGAAACCGGAATTCGAAACCGGCTATACTCAGCCTTCGGTTTCAACCCCAGAACCTCGTGCCGACTTTATGTCGTATGTCGATGTGGCGTTGTTGCTGTTGGTGATGTCGCTGGCTGCCTGGTTCGTGATAAAAAAACGGTCGAGAAAAGGGATATTATGGCTCAGTATCTTCTCTCTTATCTATTTCGGTTTTATCCGTGAAGGGTGTGTCTGTTCAGTAGGAAGCATCCAAAATATTGCCCTTACCCTGTTCGATCCGGCTTATGCCATTTCCATACCCATCATCCTCTTTTTTGTGCTGCCCTTACTTTTCTCTCTTTTCTTCGGAAGGGTTTTTTGTGCAGCCGCCTGTCCTCTCGGGGTAATCCAGGATCTGGTCATAATAAAACCCATCACCCTTCCGGTTTGGTTGCGCAAAACGCTTGGATTCATCCCTTACATCTACCTGGGGCTGGCCATATTGCTGGCGGCTACGGCATCTGAATTTATTATTTGCCGGTACGATCCGTTTGTGGGTATTTTCCGCCTGGGTGCCGAGTTCAGCATGATTGTTCTGGGCATAGCTTTTCTTCTGATGGGCCTCTTCGTAGCCCGTCCCTACTGCCGGTTTCTCTGTCCCTATGGCGTTTTGCTGGGTTGGACCTCTCGCTTTTCAAAATACCACATGAGCATTACCCCAACCAGTTGCATTCAGTGTAAACTTTGCGCCGATTCGTGCCCGTTCGATGCCATTGACCAACCCACCGAACTGCTTAAACCGGAGGAAAAAACTGCCAATAAAAAACGGTTCACCTTCTACACACTTTTAATCCCGGTTTGGATATTCCTGGGCGGATTGGCCTTAAGCCAGGCGCACCCCTTTATTTCAAAGGCCCATCCCGATGTATACATGGCCGAACTACTGATCAAACACCCTGAATTAAAAAACGATAAAAACAACCTCGATATCCAGACATTTTTATCATCTGAAAAAACGATGGATCAATTGGTCGAGGAAGCAAGGCTGATCAGGATCAAATACAAAACAGGCAGCTGGATATTGGGCGGATTTCTTGGCCTGGTTATAGGCATTATGCTTATGAACCAGTTTGTTAACCGCCGCCGAAACAGTTACGAACCCAACCGGGTGGGATGTTACAGTTGCGGAAGGTGCATGAAGAATTGCCCGGTGAAGAAATGAACACCCCTAAATCCCCTAAAGGGTACTTTGGTTTCTACCAATTTTGAAAGAAACGCTCATTGTATGTTGTATATTAAATAAATAGAATTCCAATATCGAATACACAATATTCAATGTCATAGAAACAGCCCCATAGGGGCGACATATTGGTAGCCCGGGGTAAACAAACGGAGTGAGTGCAGCCCCGGGATTAAGAAGTAGAATACAAAAAAAGAAGAAAAATAAACTAGTGACCGAGAGTAGTACATGTGTCAAGTTTGATTTACAGAGAGCTACAGATAGTGAGATTGTAGTAATGAAAGGAACATGGAATGGACTTGGGAAGGTGGGAGCAAAGAGCAGTGGCTCGAGTAATGCCCAACGGGATTTCCGCCCGTTATCAAGGGAAGATGTATGT
>CAZSIK010000018.1:0-28212 GCA_964606515.1 uncultured Prolixibacteraceae bacterium | reverse complement strand
GAATCCCGGGTTCAATGACAAGAGCAAGGAAGCCAACCCTGCAACATGAGGAGTTGCCTGTGAGGTGCCCCCCCAGTAGTAGTTGAAATTGGTATCCGATTGGTGGTTCAATCCATAAATATAATTTCCTGGTGCAACTACCGAGATGTGTTTTCCATAGTTGCTTCCGCTGGTAGCACTCCAGAAAAATGGACTTGATCGTTGGTCGTCCGGATCGGTCGAGCCCACTGCAATTACTCCCGGGAAACCTGCAGCATAATAGGTTGTAGCCGAATTGGTGTTCATCATGCAGGCTACCACCACCACGTTTTTACTCAGGGCATAGTTTATTGCTTTTTGAAGTGCAGTAGAATTTGAAGTACCACCCAGCGACATGTTGAGCACCTTGGCTCCTTGATTTACTGCATAGTAAATGGCATCGATCCACATCGAGTAATAACCCGAATTGGTGCTGTCGAGCCCTTTCAATGCCATTAATTTGCATTTCCAATCCATACCGGCATACCCGATGGAATTGTTCCCCGTAGCCCCCAGGATTCCGGCTACATTAGTTCCATGTCCAAAATCATCGCCAGGGTCATTGTCGGAATTGACAAAATCCCAACCCTGTACATCGTCGATATACCCATTTTTGTCGTCGTCGATCCCGTTGTTGGCTATCTCTTTGTAATTTTTCCAGATACGATCAGCAAATTCCGGATGGTCGAGTTTCAGTCCACTGTCGATAATCCCCACAATAATGTTGCTGTCGCCTTGGGTGACTTGCCAGGCATTCTGCATATCGATGTCGGAACTCTTCTTCGATTGTGCAAGCGAAAAGGTGCCTTTATTGTTCAACGACCATTGTCGGTAATAGAAGGCATCGTTTGGTATTGCTGCCGCGGCACTGCCTCCATGTGCGATAAAATCGGGTTCGGCAAATTCAACTTCCTCAAGTGCCGCCAATTCGGAGATCACTGAATGAATGTCGGTGCCTTTGGGGAATTGTGCTACCCGGAATGAGGGCTCACTATCTGGTCCAAAAACATGGCTTTCCATTTTGTCTATTTTATATTTAAAATTTACTTCATCAACAGGATTGCACCCTGAAGCCTGAGCTTTTTCGGATGCTTTTTCTCTAGGGATGGCCTCATTCTTCAAACTAAAAATTACCCTTTCTGTGTGCGGGGTCACTTGTCCATGTGTGAATCGAATTGCTATATTAAATAAAAATATAAATAGGAAAAGCTTAGTATAGATGTTATGAAATGAGATCATGTGCTTGGTTTTAATTTTGAGTATCAGAAGTTAAATAATTGTTTGTCAATATCTTTTTGTAATGTTTCAGAGATGATGGTTAAGGGGAGCCTGACCTCATCGCTTGAAATCAATCCCATTTTTTTGAGGCAGTATTTAATTGGTGCAGGATTGGGTTCTTTAAAGAACAACGGGATCATTTTTTCAATCTCCTTCCAGGTTTTCAATGCAGCTTGATGATTGTTGCGGTTCATTTCGTTGAAAATATTGATGAACTTTTCAGTTTGTAAGTGTGCCGAAGCCAGTATGCCCCCATCACCACCCAAGGCAAGGTTCAGGTAATAAAGAATGTCTTCCCCGGTAAGCACCGAAAAGTTCTCAGGGCGGTTAAAAATCAACTCCATCGTTTGGTTGATGTTTCCACATGAGTCTTTTACACCAATAATGTTATTCAACCCGGCCAGCTTGAACAAAGTGTCGTTCTCAATATTTCGGCCAGTGCGGTAAGGAATATTGTAAATGATGATGTTGAGGTTGGTTGCCTCGGCGATGGCTTTAAAATGCTCAAAAATGCCTTTTTGATCAGGGCGGTTGTAATAGGGAGAAACCGAAAGTATTCCCTCAATTTTATATTTTTCTACTAACTTAAGTTGTTTGATTATTTTATGGGTATAATTTCCTCCCAGACCGAAGTAAACAGGTACCCGGTTGTTGTTGAATTCGATGGTTTTGTCCAACAATTCTTCCATTTCATACTCATCGAGGGTGGGACATTCGCCAGTGGTGCCATTGGGGATCAGTCCTGATATGCCTTTGTTGGTGTAAATGTCGATGAGTTTTTGATAGGAAACAAAATCAATTTTGTTGTCATTATATGGGGTGATAATCGGTAACCAAACGCCGCATATTCTTTTCATATTTTTTATTTATCGGTTTTTTAATGGATACAAAAGTATAAACAATTTATACAATTAGTAATTTTACCCGTTTAGGAGAAGGATAGAGTATTTTTTGATAACCTAAAACCGTCAATAGTAAATCATGAAATTCACTGAAGCAACTCTTGGCCGAACCTTCATCCTCAGATTGGATGATGGTGAAATTTTACACGAAGTCATAGAGCAATTTGCTCTGGAGCACAAAATTATTTCGGCAAAAATTTCAGTAGTGGGCGATATCGACAAAGGGAGCCGCCTGGTGGTTGGCCCTCGTGAAAGTCGCGCCAAAAAAATTGAACCCATGGAAATCGTGCTCGACGATGCCTACGAGGTTACTGGTTTTGGTACCCTTTTCCCCAACGAACAGGGGAAGCCGGTTTCGCACATCCACTTATCTTGTGGACGGGGAGATAAGGTTTTTACCGGCTGTGCCCGTCGGGGTGCCAAGGTTTGGTTGGTGCTCGAAGTGATTATTAATGAATTGGTTGGTCATCGTTGTATCCGTAAAAAAGACAGCAACGGCTTCGAGCTGTTGTGGCCCATGAAATAATCAGGCACATTATCGTGCCAGAGGCAACCAAACGGTCATGTTGCTTTTTTCGCGGTTTCCAAAAGCATAATAAGGAATGAGCCTTATCGGTATTTTCCGGCTGTTACCTGCAATGGGTTGATAAAGCAAATTCTTGTCCGGCTTCGACGGGTTCAGTAAGGCTTTACCTTCCAGAGCCAATAGTGCACTGCTGTTTATTTTTGTCCATTCGGGCTTCAATTTGATATTGGATGGAAGCGAAATATCGAAAAGGTCAGCTCCTTCAGGAAGGTCGATTTCTTCGAGACAATAAACCACTGGCCCGAGCTTTACAGCTACCTGGCCCCTGGCTTCTTCAAGCAAGGGATTGGCTTCGATCAGCATGGGCTTCATGGGGAGTTCCAGCTCAATTTTGTCGCCTTTTTCCCACCTTCGGGATATTTCGAAATAACTTCCTTCTTCAATCTTCCTGGGAATGGTTTTCCCGTTTATTTTAACTGATGCTTTTGAAGACCACCCCGGTATCCTAAAAAATAGGACAATTGGTTTTTCACTTGCTTTTTCGATTTCGAAAAGCACTTTGCCCTCCCATGGATATGCCGAGGTTTGCCGGGCCACAAAGGGTGAACCATCGGGCAGGCTGGTGTTGATTTGGTTGCTTCCATACAGGTTTACCCACATACCTTCCTTTGAAACCGCATAGGCATAATTCTGAATTTGGGCCACGGTCCTGATGGTGTTGGGAGGGCAACAATTACAATAGCTGATATAGGGTTCTCGGATTTTCGACCAACGGTATTTTTCGCTTACTCCATGAACCACGCACAACGGGTTGGTATAAAAATAACCTTTACCATCGAGGCTAACTGCCGAAAGCAGACTGTTATAGACTACAGTTTCGAGGATGTCGATATAACGGGCTTCGCCGGTAATGAGGAACATTCGCCAATTCCAGAGCAGGTTGCCGATATTGGCGCAACTCTCGTTATGGGCAGTAAGGTTGGGTAGCTGGTATTCTCGTCCATAAGCCTGATGTACTTGTTGGATGGGCGATTGATCGTAGGTGGTGCCATCGGGCGAAACCCCGTTGTAAAGGGCCCCACAGCCACCAGTGATGTACATCTTTTTCCGGGTAACATCATCCCAAACCAAATTAAGCACCTGAAACAACGAATCGTCGCCGGTTTCGGCATACACATCGGCAGCCCCGGCATACAGGTAATTGGCCCTGACCGAATGGCCTACTGCTTCTTTTTGTTGTTTGAATGGGATTCGGTCCTGGTTGTCGTCGGTGCCGTTTTGCATCAGGCTGCGTATCTCAATCAGGTTTTTTGCCAGTTCAAGATATTTGGGATCACGTGTGGTCCGGTACATCTCGACTGTCCCCATATAATGCGAAGGGCAGATGGCATTACGCGCCAATTCGGCTGAAGCAGTTTTGTAAAATTGATAGAGGAAATCGGTTGCCTTAATTGCAATATCCAACAGGTTTGTTTTTCCTGTAAGCCGATGATGTACGCAGGCTGTGGTCATCAGGTGCCCCATGTTGTAAGTTTCGAAATGGAGCCTTTCTGCGAACTCGTGTTTTTTCTCGGGTTCGTTCATGGCTTTGATGATGGTCGGGGTGTGAATGTAGCCATCGGCCCGTTGGGTTTTTCCAATGATTCCGATGATCCGGTCGATCTCTTTTTCGTCCTCCGGATTGGGAGAAACAGCATAAACCATGATTTTGGCTTCCAGCATCTTGTAGAAATCGCCGTCGTGGAAGGCAGGGCCTGTGTGCTCGCCTTTTTCGATACCCGCCGCAATTTCGAAATTCCGGAAAGCGTGGCTGATATCCGCATCCATATAATTACTCATCATGTGGGGTACCATACTGGTTCGGCATACCTCGAAGCGCTCGGCCCAAAAGCCTTCGGTCCAATGTACATCGGTAAGTCCAACGTTGTTGATCTTGGCGAAAGGACTCTTTGAGGTATTCACTAATCCTTTCTCCTGAGAAAAAACTGATGTTGAAACCAGGATAACTATTGATAGAAGAATTGTTTTTTTCATGTTAAGACTGTTTTAAAGGGCACGTTCTCCTATAACACTGCCCCAGGTCATGATGATAAAGGAAAGAATTAGAATGGCCAGGCCAATCACCAATATGAAATAAGTGCGTTTCGATACATTCTTCCATTCTTTCATCACTACCCCGATAATGTAACTGAAAAAGATCAGCATCGACATGTGCAATACCCAGCTGATGAACTGGAATTTACCCATTCTGACATGCCCCAGGCCATAAAAGAAAAATTGCATGGTCCAGAGCGATCCAGCCAATGCCGACCAAAGGAAATTTCTTGTGCGAACTCCCAAACTGATTCCACTCCCAGAGGTAAACTCCTTCAAAGTTTTTTGTTTAATTCCCAGAACCAAAAACCAGATCAGGTTCACGGCAAAACAGCCGCTTGTCGATACAATCATCTTTGCGTTGCCTTCAAAATGGCCGGCCCCGTTTTGAGCAGCCATATCGGCGATGGGTTGTCCATGCTCGAGCGAGAGGTTGAACACGGCCGATAAAACCCCACCTACGATAGCCAACACCATTCCGGTAAGCATTTTAAACTGCACCCCTTTGGTTTCGATTGTTTTCAGGTCTTCTTCTTTTTTAAATCCGGCTAAACCACATACGGTTACACCAACAATCGACAGAATCATGCCAACAGAAACGATTCCGCTTCCCTGGCGACTAAAATATTCGACAAAGGTACCATTCATCAGGAGTGGGGTGATGGTCCCAATAACAGCCGACAAGCCAATTGCAATTGTGTAGGTCAGCGAATAGCCAATATGTTTGATGGCCAGGCCGAACGACATGCCGCCAAAACCATATATCGCTCCCAACAAAAATGCGCCCCACAATACAGTTGAAGGAGCCTGTGCCAATATTTGAAAGAAACCAGGTACGGTGAGCCATCCTACCATGATGGGCATAATGATCCAGGCAAAAGTGGCCTGCACCAGCCAGAAAGTGCCCCACGACCATTGTTTGAGTTTCGACGAAGGGGTGTAACAGGCTGAGGCAGCTACTCCACCTAAGGCATGAAAGCCGGTTCCGAGAATTGGATTTGGTGTTACCATTTGGATTTATGAATTATTATTTATTATTTGGGGTTGAAATAGAAGATTTCCTCCATGTCGCTCCAGAACTCTTCTGGCTTGCGATCGTCGAGAGGCTGCATCAAGGGTTTCACGGTATCCCACCAACGTTGGGTTTCGGGGTCGGCAGCCATTTTTGCCATATCGGCTTCAAAGTTGTTACCCACATATTCGAAGTAGGCAAACAAGGTAAGCCCTCGGCACCAGATCGAATAGTTTTGGATGTTGCAGGCTTCGATCATGTTTAACACTCCCGGCCACGCCGTGGCATGGTATTTTTTATAGGCTTCGGCACCTTCGGGCTTCAACAGTATGGTTTGTCCAAATCGTTTCATTTCAATCAATAATTTGAAAATATTTATATTTTATTCGGATTCAAGTTGTTGCATTAAGCTGTGGTTCAGGTACAGCTTTTCTTTCCCTACCTTAACCGATTTTAAAAAACCCGCTTTTTCAAGATCAATTAAATAATTACCTACGGTTTTCGGGTTACCTAAACCGGCATCGATCAAAAATTGCCGTTTGGTGTAGGGCAGTTTAAAGATTAAATCGACAAGCTCTTTAGAATACACCTTTGGAAGCGTTTTCTTGATCTCTTCTGCCATTGTAGCCATTATTGCAACAATAGACTTAAGCCGTTCCAATCCTTTTATTGCAGAATCTTCAACCATATCGAGCATAAAAAGGATGAAGCTTTCCCAATCGTTTTCTTCGGTTACCATACGAATTCTTTCATAGTAATCGGCCTTGTTGCGGATGATATACCCACTCAGGAAAATGGCCGGGATATTGAGCAGTTTTTCCTGCTTCAAATAAAGAAGCAACAAGATGCGCCCGGTACGGCCGTTTCCGTCGGCAAAAGGGTGAATGGCTTCGAACTGGTAATGCATCAACGCCATTTTGATCAGCGGATCGAACGATTGATCTTGGTTGATAAACCATTCCAGGTTGACCAGCTTTTCACGAATAACCTCCTCGCCTGTGGGAGGAGTGTATACAATTATACCTTTCGAATTGGCCAAGGCCGTGCCCGGGATAACGCGAATACCGGCAGTGTTCCGTTTGATGCATTGAACAATTTCAATACAAAGATTTGTGGTAATAAAAGGTCTTTCTTGTAACTTGCCTAAACCAAGCCACAAAGCCTCCTTATAACTAACCACTTCTTTGGCCGTCGAATATTTTGCCTGCATTTCGGAAACCATCGACTGGTACAAATCGTCGTTGGTGGTAACAATGTTTTCGATTTCAGAGCTGGCTTTTGCCTCCTGCAACTGAATGGTGTCGATGAACAACCTTGGGTTGGGCAGGTTCGACAGCGAACCGTTGAACAAAGCCAAAGCCCTGCTGGCAGAAATGGTCTTTTGCAGCACACGCTTTGTCTCTATCTCCATTTTAGGCGGAAGCAGAGGCAAATTGTTGTAGGGTTTTCTTCGATCAAACACGGTCATAACACAGGTAAATTTTACTCTTGTTTCAACAACGAGGGTAAAAATACTAAAAATTTACTCTCGTTATACCTTCAAAGGTATTTTTTACTCTCGTTTTTTATTCTTTCACCGCTTTGAATAATGCTTCAATATTTGCTGGCGGAATATCGGGCAGAATGGCCTCGTGGCTGGGCGAGATGATTAAACCCGTGGGGAACATCTCTTTCAGCTCGTGCACTTTAGTTGTTACTTCTTTAGGGCTTCCGTTTACCAGCAGGTGCTGGGCATCGACCCCTCCGCAGAAAGCGGTTTTAGCACTAAAATTTTCTTTCAGATGAGCAGCATCCATGTCCTTGGCCAGAGCTTGTATCGGGTGGATCACATCTACTCCCAGCTCCACCAAATCGCCAATAATCGGGAAAATAGAACCGCACGAATGGTGAACCACTTTCAAACCATAGCTTTTAGCCTGGTCGATAAGCTGCTTGGTCCCCTCGAAAACAAATTCGCGCAACTGTTCAGGCCCCACCATCAGCCCTGTTTGGCTGCCAAAGTCGTTGCCAATGAGCACTACATCGAGGTAGCCTTTGGTCGATTCGTAAAATATCTCGTTGGCTTTCAAGTAGAAGAGGGTAATCCGGTCGATTACGGCGCGGAACATGTCGGGATTCATCATCATGGTGATGAGCGCCTGTTCCATGCCAAAAGCAGCGCAGGCATCCTGGAAGTGCGCGCTCCAAAGAATCCCCATGCGCGCATAAGCCGGATCGATGGCTTTTGCCCGGCGAAGCGACTCCTCACGATCGAGGTGCAGGGCCGGATCGGGCCAATTGAACCGGTCAACATCGATTGGATCGGAATAATCTTCGAAAAAGCCGGGAGCGGTGAGTGTACGTTCATCGGGCGTGTCGATGTGGCTTACCTTGGCAAAATCGAAGGCACAGGCAATGTGGTTCGATGGCGGGTGGTTGTAAGGCACCTCTATAGGATATACATCGTCGTCGATCAATATTTTCAGTTCATCGATGTTGTTTGCACCGAAATGTTGAAACAATGCCGGTTCTGCAGCCGGAACAGGCAAGCCCAGCCAGGAAGCAGGCCGGTCGACCGGCGCATTGGCAAGGGTAGCCAAAAAACGATCTTTGTGCTTCATTGTTAGTTGAATATCAGGTATATTGCAATCATGACCAAGATTAATAAGATCCAGGCAACTTTCACTTTCCCGTTGATTTTTATTGGCTTATATTCGATTGATGAAACCGGTTGGTCGGTTTTCTTTTCAAATTTTGAAAATACGAAAACAAATAACGACAAGAGAATGAACAGGGCAAAGGAAAGATACATGAAGTGAACCCCGGGGAAGATCAGGTTGGAGTAATATAGCACTCCTGTGGTAAGACTGAATACGGTGCCTGCCGATAAAACCCAGTTGATCGACTTGTGTGAAGTGCCCTTCCAAAGCACCGCGAAAAGGAAGGCAACCGACATGGGCGGGGCGATAAAACTGAGCACCGATTGAAATATATTGAAGAAGCTCAATCCCTGGATGAATGTAATTCCTATAGCCAGGAAAATGGAGATGAGGGCGCCGATAAAGACCACCCATCTTCCTATGGTTTTGATTTCTTGGTTTGTTGCATTGGGTTTATGATGTTTCAGGTAAATGTCCATGGTATACACGGTGCTGAGCGAATTGAGCGCCGAACCCACAGTGCTGACCAATGCAGCGATCATCACCACCACAACCAGGCCAAGAAGCCCGGAAGGGAAAACCGACTTGACCAATTGAAGATAAGAATCGGTCGAACTGCCCAGGTTGGGGAGCAGTACAAAAGCCAGGATGCCGGGTAAAATAAACAAGGGAATGTCGATTAGCTTCAGCCAGGCGGTAAAATTGGCCCCAAGTTGCCCCTGACGAAGGTTTTTTGCCCCCAGAACCGACTGCACCATCGATTGGTCGGTGCACCAGAACCAAATCCCCATAATTGGGTACCCCAGCAGAATGGCCAGCCAGGGGAAATCTTTATGGTCTAAAGGTTGAAATAATTTCCAGTATGAAGTAGGAACGGCAGCAACCACCGGCCCGATGCCGCCTGCTTTAACAAAGGCCATGACCACAAGCAACAAGGAAACGCCAATCAATATCAACATCTGGAATACATTGGTATACGCGATGGCCTTCAAACCGCCAGCCATGGCAAAAGCTGCCGAAGCCAGAACGAGGATCACGATACAAAGCCACAAGTGCATATTCAGGATCTGGGCCATGAAGACCCCTCCGCAAAACAAGGTTAGTCCCAGCCAGGAAATAACGATGGTAACAATGGTGTACCAGGCAATATAGCGTTGAGTGGTGTTTCCAAAACGTTTGCCCATGTATTCGGGAAGGGTCATCACGTTGGCCCCCAGATAACGGGGAGCAAATACAAAGGCTAACAATAAGATAAATGGAAAGGCATACCACGAAAAATTCCCTGCAACAATACCCGATTCGAAACCGCTGCTGGCATTGGCAATCAACATCGATGGGCCCACGTTGGTACCCCACATGGTTAAACCGATGGCAAACCATCCCAACGATTTGTTGGCAAGGAAAATATTTTCGCTCTTGTTTTTCTTCCCGAAACTTGCCCAATATCCAATGAAGATAAGCACGAGCAAGTACGCAAAAATGACAATAAAATCGACTGTGGAAAATTGGATTAGTTCTTTCATTAGCTTGTTTCCTTTACCTATAGCGTTCTACAATTTTTAAAGCCTGTTCAATATCATGTTCCGATTTAAAATCCATCAAAAGATTAATGCCTTGGTTACCAATGCTATCAAGTAAGGGCTGAAGTTCATCCACCGCAACCCAACATGGCATTACCGATTTGTCGGCTGCGAGAATTCGCTTGTACAAATTGTACCAGCGCGGATCGCCCCCCTGGGGTTCACCATAACCAGGTGTCCACTGGATGGCATTCAGTTGGTCAATCTCAAGTAAGGCGTCCAAATGGCGCTGGGCCCCTATGCCATCGAGGTGATAAAGGGTATAATCGATGTTTTGGCATTGCCTGCACAGGAAGGGAAGCTCAAACTTGCGGAAATCATCTTCCGAAATCATGATTGAAATATCACTTTGGAGCTTGGCAACTTTTCCGGGACCCCAGATCGAAAAGTAGCAGAAAGCCGATTCCCCATCAACGTTCACAATGTCGTAAAGGCGGTTGTACACTTCGAAATACAGGTTATTTATTGTATGAAGTTTTTCCAATAATCCATCGGGATCGAGCATGATGTCCATCAACACTTCGGTATTGCCTTTGATTGCAGCCAGCACATCAAGGCCTTCCATCAGGTCGGGGATGCCCACGTAATAGCGGCCTTCACTTCTGGCTTTGCAGGCTTTCAGCAATTCGACATGAAGTTGCCAGTATTTGTTGCTTTCATCCAGACATAGGTTGAATTCAGTCCCTTGCTTATGACGGATCCAGATAGTATCCTCGCCGGCCTCAAGTTCAGCTCCAAGGATAGCAGCCAGTGAACCTGGTCCCAATTGGGTATTGGCTACCGGAGGAATATCGGCCATGAACGAGCTGTGCGCCAAATAATGATGGATGTCATTGGCCCGCCACTCAGAATCGAACCAACGTTGGTTCAGGTCGATAGGGTGTGCAGGCGCTTTTACCTCTTCCCATGGAGCCCCCTCTTTTTTCAGGTGTTCCCACATGCTGATGACCAAGCCTTTGCCGTTCCACCAGTTGGTGTAGTTCTTTTGGGATTCTTCCCAGTTGGGTTTCCAGGTTTTCATTGTATTAACCCCCAACCCCGTTCGGCCACGCTCACGGCAAAGCCTAAAGGGGGCTTAAGTGAGTAACTAATTGTTATATTTATAAAACTTTTATCCAAATCAGGTAGTCCCCTGAACCCCCTTTAGGGGGCAGGGGGTGTTGTTACATCCAGCATCCAGTTGTAAAAATTCTCTTTCCATAACGAAACGGAATAACCATTGTTATAAGCCAGACCAAAGCCATGATTGCCTTTATTGTAAATATGCAGCTCCGATTTATCTACGGTCAGCAAAATGGTGGTGAGGTAAGGTATGATCTTCCCGACGGGCATCTTTTCGTCATTACGGGCAATGGCCATGAAGATGGGAGGGAGATTTTTAATCTCTTTTTCATTTTTAACCGATTGTTCTGAGCCACCATGGTAAATCAGTCCGGCAAAATCGGGCATCCATTGGGGTTTGTCTGTTCCGTACTTTTCCATTTTCTGAACAGTAATCCTATCCACCAACCAACCCCCGGCAGAAAAACCAATCATTCCTACTTTCCCTTTATTAAAATCCATTGATGCCGATAGCGACCGCATGGTCAGCATGGCCTGTTTGGCATCCTTTTCTACTTCGTGGAAGTAAACCGAAAGCGGGATTTGGAAATTGTTTTTTTCATCGCGACGGTTTACCCGGTATTTTAGTACCATACAGGTAATCCCTTTTTGGCTTAACCAAAGGGCCAGGTCGGTTCCTTCCTTGTCGAGCCAGATGTTCCGTAAACCTCCTCCCGGGGCGATTACCAGGCCGATGTTTTTGTTTTGATCGGCAGCAGCCGGATAGAGCTGATACACTGGTTCGGCAACAAAACTAAAAACACGGTTTTTCCCTGAAAGTGAATTTGGATGGGCCAAAGAGTCGACAAACGATTCCTTTTCTGGGTGAACAATAGGATTTTCCTTGATGCCCTCGGGATACAAGGGGTATTCCTTATTTTCTTGTCCTGAAACAATCAAAAAGGAAATAAGCAGGATAGCAAGCAGGCTTGGTTTTTTTTTCATTTTTCAGTATAATTAGAATGTAACGATTACTTTTTTGGTTTTGAACAGCTTATCCGACTCGAAGCGAACCAGGAACATGCCGGGATACAGGTTAGGGATTTCTATTGAATGAACTTGTTCAAAAGAACTATTGATTTTTTTCGAAAAAAGAGAAGCCCCCTTGGAGTCGAAAACCGACAAGTTCCCGCTTCCATCGAAATGGCCCAGGGTAACGTTGATTTGATTTCCCAAGGGATTGGCCCGGAACAGGATTTCTTTTCCATTGGCCCAAATTTGAGAACCATTCCCCTTTTGAACAATCAGTTTACCTTCGGTATAAAGCGATGAAATGTTCCAGGAAAGGCCTTCAGGCAATGCCGGAAGCAATATGTTTTCGAATTGGCTTCCCGACATTGAACCGGCCAGGAACAGTTGAAAAGTGGAACCTTCGGTTAATGTAACCGATGCCGAATTGTTGATTTTTAGTGTACCGCCGGGTGTAAACAGTTGAGCAATTTCAAGCTGATCGCAATTGGCCGTTGGGCTGGCAAAGAGTTTCATTTCGGTTGTACTGCCGGCTTCGAGGGTCAATGATTTTTTAATTGTAATTTTCTTTGCAGTACTCATGGTTGAAGAACCAATGATCATAGAAGCACCGTTTTTTAAGGTAGTGGTTCCGCCAATTGTAATGCTTCCCATTAGTACGGCGCCATTTTCAATAGTTACATTCCCTGAAACAGAACCTGTTCCGTTCAGGCTAGCACTTTGTTTTACAAACACTGGTCCGGTTCCAGTCGCACTTCCGGTTGTGTTGATTATGTATACCATCCCGCCGTTAATATTGAAAGTGGAGCTGTTCAGGTTGGCATTTGAAAGTGTCCAGGTCCCGGTGCCATATTTGGCCACAGTGACCCCGGCATTGATTATTCCGTTAAAGGTTGCATTTTTATTGTTATAACCAATTTGATAGGTGCCATTGTATAGGTTGGATGTGGTGCTTCCCCCAAGACTGCCTATTTTCGATGAACCAGAAAGCGCTGTTTTTGAACCTTCAACCCAATGGCCCATATTCACAAGATCGCTTAGGTAGATGGAAGCATTTTGCAAACCATTTGAATTGCAAAGCCGGAAATCACCTCCATCTTTATCGGCAATTACAGTAAGTGTTCCTTCGAAAGCCGACCAGTTTCCAATCAGGTCGGTCCGTACATAAGGGATAAACAAGGTAATGTTTCCGGCTCCTGTTAGTGTCCCATTGATTTTACAACGTTGGCCAGCATTAAGTTTTATGTTGCTTCCCGCGGGAACTTCAACGGCATAATTGAAAACAGGTACAGCTGAAGTATTGTTATTGTTGAAAATGGTAACTGCGGATGTGCCTGACATGATAAGTTTTGTCCCAAGTTTGCCGAATGTCGAGCGCCAGGTTCCCATGGCTAAAGTACCAGCCTTTACCATTGTACCCCCCGAATAAGTATTTGGGCCATCGTAGGTTAAACTTAATTGACCCGGGCCTGATTTGACCAGGGTGCCATCTCCCACAACAATTCCTTTAAGGGTGGTAAAGCTATTGCTTTGGCTGATATCGATAGTGCTGGTATCCTGAATGGTAAGGGCCCGGTCGGTAGCTGTATTGGCATTGTTGATCCTGAGTGTAGCCTTGTTGATAACCAGGTTCGAAGCATCTGCAGTAGCCGAACCAATGGAACTGGGATTTCCCGCGAGGGCCAGTTCGCTTACTTCCAGTATTCCCCCGTTGATAAGGGTGGGGCCAGTATAGGTACTTTTCCCAGATAACAACTTAAGTGTGGAGCTTCCCTCCTTGGTAAGTCCGCCATTTCCGCTAATGCCCCCTGTTGTTCCACTGAAAGTATAATCGTCACTACTGTTATTAACGGTTATGCCATTGGTCTCCAGTAAATCTTTCAATACAACCGTTTTTTGGGTGGCTATATCGTCGAAAATTACCTGGTCGCCATTAACGAAACTGACAGGAGTTCCTGAAATTTCGAAATTATCGGTGTCGAAATCCCAATTGCCCGAAACCTTTCCTGTCCAATGTACACCTGCTTGGGCTTCTCTTTGTCCTTTAATGAGCAGGAACAAGGTTTTATCTGAAATTTCTAGTGCAGTGGCCATTCCTTTAAGGCCTTCGATTTTGAAGTTTGTGATGTCGCCTTTGATTTCACCACTCCACGAAAGCAACGAGTAGCGGCCTGCAATCGGTTTTTCTTCTGATGCCTTGATGTTCAGTATGCTTACTCCTTTTAGTTCTAGGTTCCCGTTGATCCTGACCGAATCGGAACGTGTAGAAGCAGTTTTGGTAATGGGATCGAGGGTTTGTAGGTTCAATTCAAGATAGTTGCCTCCATTGAAGGTTATATCTCCATTAAGGGTAATGGTTCCGAAGGGTTGGAGAGAAGTTCCAGGCGAGAAACGACCTCCTTCATAATT
Source organism: uncultured Prolixibacteraceae bacterium (assembly GCA_964606515.1). Taxonomy (GTDB): domain Bacteria; phylum Bacteroidota; class Bacteroidia; order Bacteroidales; family Prolixibacteraceae; genus CAZSIK01. The sequence continues at coordinate 13,684 of CAZSIK010000018.1, read as the reverse complement.
CAAGCCAGCTTCGGCTTCAATGCCCCCGTTCAGGATGGCGTTTCCAGCCAGGGTGCCCTTTGCTTTAAGGTAAACTTTACTGGCCAGGCTTCCGTTCAGTTCGAGTGTGCCCTCCGAAATTACCGTTTTGCCTGTATAAGTGTGGTTGCCGAGCAAGGTAAACTTGCCATTTTGCGATTTAGTGAGTTCAAGATTCCCTGAAAGAACGCCTTCCCCACCCAAAACGTAATCGTGACCTATGGGAGTCATGGCATACAGAACAGAAGGTTCAATTTGGCCTTCCAGCCTGATGGTATCGGAATTGTCGCCAGAAAGGTCGAACAACACTGTTTTTCCTTTTGAAAAACTTATATTCTTCGATTCATCGTAAGCCGTAAAGGTTTGATTAGTTGTATTCCAATGGTTTCCCGATTTCCAAACCAAATCGGTTTTCATCATCGGGGGAAGAGGGGGCATGGGCATGTCGTAACCCAGATAATAATCGGGGTAGGCCGATTGGTAGTAGCCTTTGGTGGTGGTTTGCATCCGATACATGGGGTTTTCGGAGAGGCAATACAGGCGCACGTTGGTGGGATAATCGGTGGTGAAGCCGTAGAAGCCTGTTTTGTCGGTTTTTTTTAGGAGCACTTCTTCACGCCAATCGCCCATTATGTCGCCAAAAAATGCCGGACGGCAACCGTATTCGGCATTGACAGCCCAGTTCATCATTTGTGCAAACTGGATTAAGCGGTTATTTTGATACGAGCCGTTGCCTGCATATTTTACAATCATGGCATTGGCGCCGTTCCCATCTTTCGCATCAAGAATTTCACGGTCGAGTTCACCGTCCCACCACATGCCTTCTTTAGGCATATCCACGCTTCCTTTATAAATGATATCTCCCTGGGCATTGTAAATGTTACCCATGGTCGACCACATTTCATAACCTTTATGTGCTTTGTCGATGTCGATGCATTCGCCCCGGCCTACATCGCCCACGCCGGCGAGGTACCATTTTTTGATCGCTTCACCGGTTCTGGCATCATAAAGGATCTGTCCCAGCATGTCGGGGGCGTTTTGTTGTATGGCAAAGGTTTCCAACCCTGGCCGGTTGGGGTTGATATCACCAACCCGAAACCGATCGCCATGAGAGATATGGGCCGAAAAGAGCAACGATCCGTCATCATCGATTGTATAACCGCCTTCGAGCATTTCGTCTTTTCCATCCAAATCGACATCGCCAATTCTGAGGTGGTGAAATTCAGCAGTATTTTGGTAATTCCGGTTCCAGGTATATTTCTGTTCCCAATCAGTGGCTTTTCCATCAACGAATTTATAGCCCCAGGCAGTCACATAATAAAAGTGAAATTCACTTTTATTGTCGGTGGTTTTTTTATACCGGCACTTGTACTCCATTACCACGCTGGGATGCACTCCATCGAGATAGGCAACCCCCATGTGTCCATTCAGGTTGGCGTACTCTGTGTCCATGTACTGGGCTTTGCCTGTGCGGGTGTATTGGTTGTAAGCGTCGTTGGGGTAGGGCATTTCGATGGTGTTCAATTCAGCGCCTGTCATTCCATCGACAACGGTAATGTATTGGGGTGGAACTTTTACCGATTGGGTTGTGTAATCAATAATTCCGTCGTTGTCAGTGTCGCCATTTACCGCATTTTTCAGGTAATTTCCCCAGGTTTTGTCGTTTTTATTCCAAAATCGGGTGCCGTCGCTGCTTTTGATCACCACTTCGGCTTTACCATCGCAGTTCATGTCGTAAGCCAGCACCATATCGTCGTGTCCTTGCGAAATCATTACATTCGAGCCCATATCGATGGTCCAGAGCCGTTCGCCGGTTCTCAAATAAGCTTCAACCTTATGTGAATTGCCTGAGGTTGAAAGGCGATCGACCACGTAGTCGTATTCCCCGTCCCCGTCAAGGTCGGCCGGCCAGATGAATTTTGTGGAGTAATCGGCATTTGGAAGAAATCCATCGTAAGTAATGTTAAGAAAAATGCTTCGGTAGGTTTGTTGTACAAATTTGAATGCCTGACTTTTCTTTCCCTCGGTTCCATTAATAACCGGAGCGACACAAATCAGGCTGTTTGTGGGAACCGTTCCGAGGTTGGTCGAATAGTTGGTGCCAAAAACAGGCCCATTGGTATTCAAGAGTTCATAACTTCCTGAACCACCTTTTTGGCAATACACATTAAAAAGAATTGAATCGGGGTCCTGGGCCAATAAACGCCAGGAGATAAAAACCGCAGATGAGGCCGATAATCCATTGTTTACGGCTACAACTCCTCTGTCGAGTGATTGGTATTTACGTTGAGCTTGGCTGTTAAACGACAAGACAATCAATAAGATAAGAATAAAAACGAAAACTTTTCTCATAACAATAATTTTATTTTTCATTCAAAAATAGTTGCCAGTTTCAGGCTTTTTTTCTCAGTTTAAAAGTAGAGAACAGGAACTTGCTATTCTTATCTATTTTTTACGAAAGAGAATCACGTTTTTAATTTTTTAAACTTTTCCAAAGTTCAAAAACTTTGGAAAAGTTGGCATCGTTAAATACAATGGTTTCTATCTTGCTCAAATCGATATCGTCGGTACTCTTTACCGGATGCAAGTAAAATGGAATGGCCGAACCCAATTTTACGTAAACGGGCATCTCGTCCAGAGGAATTTCTAGATTTTTCAGCCAACGGCTACCCTCTTCAATTTTGCCGGTGAAAAAATTGACCCACTGCCCGTTGGGAAGGTACACATCGCGGCGGTTCTCGCTGTTCATTACCGGCGCCACCAGAAAATGATCTCCAAAGTAATATTGGTCGTCGATGTGCCAGCAGAGCTTATCATCGGGATTCTGCAAGGCCAGGGCCCTGATCATTGGGAAGCCGCTGGTGGTGATTTTCTTGCTTTGCTCCACCAAATACGGGATGAGTGCATAGCGAAGTTTGAGCCATTTACGTACAATGCCTGCGATGGCGGGATACTCGTAAGGTTCGCGTTTTGAGGTGCCATGGTAACGCAGGTGCGACGAGAAAACGCCGAACTGGGTCCAGCGTACATATAAGTCGTCGGGAACCACCGAGTTCATGAAATCGGGCAAGCTGTGGAAGCCAGGTACATCGTGGCTCCAAAAGCCAAAGCCCGATAAACCCAGATGGAGGCCTCCCTTGAGTGAACCCGCCATTCCATCCCAGGTACAGGCAGCATCACCACCCCAATGCAACGGATACCGCTGGCAGCCGGCCCAGCCTGCTCGCGCCCAGATGATTCCCTCACCCGTAATTTCTTTTGTAATATCGTAAGCTGCTTTCTGATACAGCAAGGCATACAGGTTATTCAACTTTTCGGGACTCATGGCGTGGTAATCAGCCTCCATGTGGATTTCTTCGCCAAAATCGGTTTTGATACATACCACGCCCATTTCGAGCAGTTCTTTTAACAGTCCTTTATACCATTCGGTGGCTTTAGGGTACGTAAAATCGATGGTGCCTGTGTAATCCAAAGCGCTAAAGTTGGAGCCACCCTGTTGTTTCGATTTTCTTAAGGGTGCAATGTAGCTGTTTACTGAAGCTTCTTCTAATTGCTCTGCTTTTTCAGCGACGTAAGGCATTTGCCACAAACTGACTTTAAAACCGTTATCGCGTAATTTCTTTATAAAACCTTGGGGATCGGGGAACCTTTCAGGGTTAAACTTCCATTCGCAAAGCCAGTCGGTGCGGAACCATCCGGTGTCGAGATGGATCACGTCGCAGGGAAAATCCTCCTTTCGCAGTCGGTCGCAAATTCCATTTACTTCATCGGCCGAAAAATAGGTCATACGGCTCATCCAGGTGCCGAAACTCCACAAGGGGGGCATCGATGGGAAACCGGTCAACTGGCGGTATCCAAACAAGATTTCTTCAACAGTGTTGCCGCCAAGCAGGAAAATATCGAGTGAAGGTTCTTCAGAAAGCAGTTGCACCGAGCGGGTAGAGTGATCGGCAAGCGAGATTTTTCCGTAAGCCGAGCTGTGCATGAACAATCCGTATATCTGGCTCGACAGGTAAAAAGGAATATTTTTGTAGGTACGGCGGTTGTTCACCCCTTGTCCATCCTGGTTTTTAAGTTGAACGGTACGCCCGGATAGGTCCATTTTGGCAAAACGCTCGCCGGTGCCGGCAAAAACTTCGTCGGGCTGAGCCTTAAAGGATAAGGTTGTTCGCTGAATACCCTCTGATCCATCGATATAAGCCATAGCAAAGGCTTCATGGCGGGCAGGGAAGAATTGGTCGTAAGAACTGATTTCAATTGCTTTTTTGCCATCAGGGTAAAAAACAGCTTCGAGCGAATCCTGTGGATTTGGTAGCAGGTCGCTCCAATGGTCGATGGGGTGGGGCGCCCGGTTGAACCTAGCCCGGATTATACCGTTTGCATCCAGTACCAGCCATTCGGTTTCGCTTTTTTTGAAATTGAGTGGCATAATTTTGAGCCTTTTGTCGATCTCGAGCATAAGGGAATCGGGCATGGCTTCCCCTTCGAAAGCGATGGCTATTCTAAGGATTTTTTCGCCATACGCCCTTAGCCTCAGCATATACTCAAGCGGGGCAATTTCGGTATCGGGAGCAATTTCGAGGGTGCACTTTTGTTTCTGAAAGGGCATCACGATCATTACATCGCTTCCTTCGGTGAAAATATGGGTCGGTTTACCCACTTTCCAAAGGTGCTCACTTCCATTAAGGTCGGTTTCGAAATCAAGGAAATCGAATAGTTGATAGTTGGTTTGCTTCATTTTTCAGTAGTACACATTAATACAACCACAATAGACACAGTAGGACACATAAAAAAATCAATAACCTTTAGATAATTGTGAATATAATTCATTTACAAGTGTTTTTTGTCCTTCTTTTTGGATATTGGTGCAATTGAAATTGATCAATATTCCTTTCGGCTTCTTTAATAATTTCATGTATGTGAGTAATTTTGTGTCGAATATTGGCATTAAGTTATTTACTGCTTTTAATTCAACAACGATCAAATCTTCCACTAATAAATCAAACCTTAGGTCACAATCAATCAATATTCCTTTGAAAAATAATGGCACTTTTTTTTGTTGTTCAACATTTAATCCCATCTGACGAAGAACATAAACAATACATTTTTCATAAACACTCTCAAGAAGCCCAGGCCCCAATTCTTTATGAACTTCGATGGCTGCACCAATAATTTTATAGGTAAGTTCATTTAAGTATCTCTGGGTAATCATTTTATAGTCTTTTATGTGACCTATTGTGCCTATTGTGTTTGATTTTTCTATTGTTTTCTATTGCGTACGATGTCGGCAATCACCCTGATATGTTCAGGTGTAGTACCACAACAGCCGCCCACCATATTAACCCCAGCATCGATAAGGGTACTGATGAATTCGCCCATTTCGACCGGCGACTCAGGGAAGATGGTTTTGCCATCCTGATAGATCGGTGCCCCGGCATTGGCCTGAATGAAGACAGGAACCTCTTTGTTTACAGAACGAATTTCTTTCACAATCCCTACCATCTGCCTTATTCCATTACCGCAATTTGAGCCAATTATGCTTGCCCCTGCAGCCAGCATCTCGCTGACCATTTGCGTTGGTGAAACGCCCATCATGGTATAAAAGGAACCATCGGGGGTTTGATTGAAAGTCATGGTGCAGATTACCTCGCACTGGGTGTTTTCGCGGGCTGCTTTTATGGCAATCCTTGCTTCGTCGAGGTCGCTCATGGTTTCCACAACGATAGCATCGGCACCACCGGCTTCAAGGCCCATGCATTGCACCTTGAAAGCATCATAGAGTTCCTCTTCGGTTACCTCCCCCATCATCAGAATTTTGCCTGTGGGACCTACTGAACCTAATACATAATGATCGCTGCCCGCTGCTTCTCTCGAAATCTCGGCTGCAGCCTTGTTGATGTCAAAAGCCTTTCCCAAAAGCCCGTATTGCTCGAGTTTAAACCGGTTGGCACCGAAGCTGTTGGTTTCGATCATATCGGCTCCGGCATCGATGTAACTTTGGGCGATGTCGTACACGTCGTCGGGGCGGTCAAGGTTCCATAACTCGGGGCATTCGCCAGGTTTCAAACCCTTTTCAATGAGGAAGGTTCCCCATGCACCATCGGAAACCAGCAGTTTGCCTGACTTTATAATTTTAGTTAATCTGTTCATTTCCATCTTTTCTTTAGTGTTTAAACTAGTCCTGTCATAACAAATTTAAGGGAAATAATGAAATGCCTGATTTCTTGACGAGGAAATGAATAGGCATAGGTAATAATTCCCATTGTTAGGTTTGAATTCATCTTATGTTTTGAAAACGTTTCCAAAGTAAGTAATAATTCCTTGAATTTTTAACTTTATCCAGTGAAAAGGATGGGCTCTCAGGCCCGGATGAGAGTGGGTGTTTTGAGTTTATTAAATTGATAATGTAAATATAATAAAGGTGTTATCGTTTAATTATTTACGGGGTCATCTTATTGTACGAGACAGATAAAAAAATGTTTTATAACATAACATAAGTAGGCATACCTGAAAATAAAATCAAGTCATATCTAAAATAAATGATTTATTTCTCAATATGAAGTTGCATAACTTACAATAATACAATAATATGAGTAAATGTAAACGTTAACAATGAATTTAGAATTCTTCAATTAAAGGCTTTCCATCGAGCCAGGCGGCCATATTCAGCACGAGTAAATTCCAGTTTTGAAATCCTTTGTTCAATACCGGTTCTCCATTTTCAGGCAAATAATATTCATGCAAAGCTCCAAAACGTTCATAGTCGCGCCCCAGGAGTACGATGGTTTTTTCAGCAAGCTCTTTTGCTTCTTCGGTGAAACCGTATTTGATTAATCCTTTAAATACCAAATAGTTAACATTGATCCAGATTGGGCCCTGCCAGGAAGATGGATTGCCGCTGGCCCTTAAATCGTACATTTTTTCCTGGGGCGACAGGGTCCGTACCCCAGCAGGAGCATTAAATGAAACTGGGTTCAGGTAGTGTTTTTCGACCATTATTTTTGCTTCCTCGGGAGTGGCAATTCCTGCCCATAATGCCATGAAGCCACTCCAGACGCTAAACCTTTGGATCAGACAATCGTAGGTTCTGGGTTGCCCTACATGAAAGAAAAGCTGGCCAGGTTGTAACCCGTCAATATCTGGTTTTTCAACTGGCAGCAGGTTCAGGTCGACACTATAATAAAATCCGTCGCGGGGATCCCAGCAATGTTCCCTTATTTTATCGCCCAGTATGTTTGCTTCTTTTTTAAACGAAGTGGCAATTTCGGGCATGTTGAGGCAAGTGGCTAGGTATTCCATGGCTAATAACTCTTTGTACATAAGAGCATTGAGAAAAATTGAGCCTGAGCTTCCCTGCGGGCGGTAAAAGGTGCTGGGATCGTTATCGACCCCGATGGCCTGGTCGTTTTGCCAGTACATCAATCCAGTTTCCTGATGACGGTGAAAATTAAGGTACATGCTTACGAAGGCTTGAAGTTTGTAAAAATCTTCGCGCAGCCATTCGGCATCGCCGTTCATATTTTTTACGATAAAGGCTGCATGTTGGGCCAGGGTTGGCTTGTGCATGTTGCTTTTCCAGGGATTGCGGGTTTTCAGCATTTCTTCACGGCTTGGTGCGTTACGTTCGATCCAGATGGGAATCCAACCTTCCATGCCACCATAGCTGAGGGAATTGAGCACACAGCCTTGCTCGTATTTCAGTGCTTCGTGCCGGTCTTTTTCGGTACCGTTCTCAAGCAGGATTTGTCGAAGGGCTATGTTGCTGAGCCACGAATCCCAGTCCCAAAGCATATCGAGGTATTGGTTGCTGCCGGGTGCCAGGAAAGGATATTTAAGCGCACCGCCAGGCTCACGGTACATCCCTTTCATATCCTTGTAAATGAATTCGCGGCAAATTTTTTTGTACTTTTCCAGGTTTTCTTGATTGCGCACAGGCATTTGGGCCAATGCCAACAAAGCATATAGCAATATGATACTGCTAAGGACGAATACTTTCATAGTTGGCTTACCATGTTTGTGCCGGCAGTTTTTCCATGATAATATCCTGGGTTAAACCATCGGCAAATTCAATCTGGCTGAGTATAAATTTAGGAATTACAATAGCCCCTGTATACCTGCCTTGAAACAGGAACGGGGGTTCGTTGGTTTTATTGAGTAAAGTGAGTTGGTCGAAATGACATTCGTAAATGTCGTCGGCAATGATGGCCCGTTCGTCGGAACGGATTTGGATATTTTTCATATAGAGGTTTTTAACCCTGGTTAACCGGGCACCTTCTTTGGCATTAAAAATTTCGATATTCTCGAGCCTGATGTTTTCGAGCCATTTTTCAGGGAGCCCGATCAGCTCAAATGCTTTTATTGCCCCGTCGATATTAAGGTTGCTGATGCTGATGTTCCTAACCTGGGGCGATGGCCCAACCTTTCCGGGACCCGTATAGAAGGTGTTGAAACTGATGGCCTGATCGCCGATTTCCTTCATCTGGATGTTGTCGATGAATATATTTTCAACCACATTTCCCCGACCGCGTTCAGTTTTAAAACGAATGCCATTGTCGCAACGTTCAAAGGTGCCGTCGTGTACCGATACATTTCGTATACCGCCTGAGGTTTCGCTTCCAAATACAACACCGCCGCTGCCTTTACGTACATCGTAAGCCTGGAAGTTCCTGATTACTATGTTTTGCGTGGGGATGTCGATGTCAAGTCCCTCCTTGTTGTACCCCGATTTCAGCGAAATGGCATCGTCGCCGGTGATTAAGCGGTTATATTCTACCAGTATGTCGCTCGACGAGTCGATTACAATCCCGTTGCCATTGGTTGTTTTCAGGCTTCTTACAGTGATTCCCCTCACAATGGCCTTATTGGTATACACCAGATGGACATTCCACATGGGGCCATCGACAAAGGTGACTCCTTCGACCAGAACGTTGGTGCATTTCCAGAACACGGCAAAGTTGGGGCGCATCCCTTCCCGTCCGGCCCCTTTCCCGAAATCTCTTTTTGCAAGGGGCACGTTGGTGGCAATGGCCCTGGGTTGGGTTTTGGCAAAGCTCCACCAGTGCAACCCTTGTCCATTGAGCATCCCTTTTCCGGTGATGGCTACATTCCTTAATTCATAGGCATAAATAAGTGGGGAGTAGTTATAGGCCTCAACTCCTTCGTAGCGTTGCAACACAACCGGGAGATAGTCGTTTTTGTCTTCACTGAAATAGACGAAGGCACCTTCTTCGATATGCAGGTTGATGTTGCTTTTTAAATGAATGGGCCCTGTAAGCCAGCTTCCTTTCGGGATTACAACAATACCGCCCCCCGATTCATAAGCTGTTTTAATAGCTTCCTGTATAGGCAAAGTGCATTTGTTCTTTTTCAACGGCCCCATTTCGGCAGCCCCAAAATCACGAATATTGAAATACCGCGAGGGAAAGCTGGGTCGGTCGAGTTGGGGCATTTCAAAGGATGCCTCAATGGGGGAAATCTCGTCGGGGAACTCATGAACAGGGTTAACCTGTGAATAGACTTTCGTTCCACAAAGAATAATTATTGATGCGATCAGTATACTTTTCATGGACAGGGTAAACAGATAATCATTCTTTATAATTGTTATTTTTAGATTTGTTTTCATAACCCCTTTATTATTTGTGACCAGTTTATCTTCTAATTAAGACCAATTAGTAGTGAAATTAATAAAATTAACTCAAACCATCTCACTATTTCTGCATTTCTTAAGTTTTTCAACAAGATAATCCATTTTATAATAAAGAGCAAATTCATTTACGGCAAATTGTACGCAAAAACTGGATTTGAAAAGCATCGACAGGTTATGATTCCTTAAAATATAAATGCCACGAATTTAAATTCGTGAATTCGTGGCATTTTTAATTTTTGACAGGTACACTTATCCGGTTTTTTAAAAAGTGTAAGCAATTTTTTTATATTAGACTAAATACTAGAAAATTAATGAAGAATCGATCGTGTTTGTTGAATACCTGATTCAATAAAAAACTTGTCTCGGTGATCTATGCCCTGTTACAAACTTGACTTATTGATGGATTCCTTGGAATAAACGTTTACATATTTGTCGTTCATATTTAAATTCAATATGTTGTATAAAAGCGAATAAAAAGCATGTAAACGTTCACATTTTTTATTATTTTCACAGCGTTTAAATTCAAATCAACCAACAATGAGACGCATATACAATCAAGGAGTCCACAATTACCTTCTGCTTACCGTTGTTTTACTAATTTCAACAATCGTTTTTCCGGGTTGTCAGCCTAAAATGGTCACCATTATTGCGTCTGTTTCCCAATCGGAAAGGACAGCGTATGGTGTTGAAAAATTAAAATCTGCACTTGAGTCAGCAGGGTATAAGGTAACGATAAACGAGAAAGAAAATACGGATAAAGCCTCAGTTGCCTTTCTGGTGGGCATAAAAGGTGAAGCATTTTTTAGCACCTTGGCCAGTGAATTGAATTTGCCCGACAAAGCAGAAAGCTTCGCAATCCGTTCCTATGATAACCAGATAGCTGTAATGGGAAGTGATGCATCGGGAACAATGTATGCCTGCATGGAACTGGCCCACCGTATTAAAAAGGAAGGAAAATTAAAAGAGCCCATTTCGATAGTTGATTCACCCAAAATGGTGCTGCGTGGTACCTGTATCGGCTTACAAAAAACTACCTATCTTCCTGGCAGGCATGTGTATGAATATCCTTACACCCCTGAAAATTTTCCTTGGTTTTACGATAAGGGCCACTGGATCGAATACCTCGATATGTTGGTCGAAAACCGTTTCAATTCACTTTACTTATGGAACGGCCATCCGTTTGCTTCGTTGGTAAAGCTGGATGATTATCCTTATGCCCTGGAAGTTGATGAAGCTACTTATACTTTGAACGAGGAGATGTACCATTTTATCGCTTCGGAAGCCAACAAGCGGGGTATTTGGTTGATTCAGATGTTTTACAATATCATTCTGTCGAAACCCTTTGCCGAACACCATGGATTGGCTACGCAAGACCGGAGCAGGGGTATAACCCCCCTTATTGCCGACTATACCCAAAAATCGATTGCTGCTTTTATTGAAAAATATCCGAACGTTGGGTTATTGGTTACCTTGGGCGAAGCGATGAATACCATCGATGATGATATTCAATGGTTTACGCGAGCCATTATCCCGGGAGTAAAAGCTGGCCTCGAAAAAGCAGGAATCACCATTCAACCTCCCATCGTGCTGCGGGGACATGATACCGATGCCGCACGGGTGATGAAGGAGTCTTTGCCAATTTACAGCAACCTTTATACCATGTACAAATACAATGGCGAGTCGCTTACTACCTATGAGCCCCGCAAGCAATGGTCCGAAATTCCAAAGGCATTAAGTGAACTGGGTTCTGTTCATATTTCAAATGTACATATATTGGCTAACCTGGAACCTTTTCGCTATGGTTCGCCCGAGTTCATGCGCAAATCGGTAATTGCCATGCACGATATTCAGGGTGCCAACGGTTTGCACCTGTATCCGCAAACTTCGTACTGGGATTGGCCCTATACTGCCGACAAGGCTGAACCACGAATCCGGCAGATCGACCGCGATTGGATTTGGTACAAAGCCTGGGGCCGCTATGCCTGGGATTGTCGTCGCGATACTGTTGAGGAAAAAGAATATTGGGATGAAGTACTTGCTGCTTTTTACGGGAGCAAGGTGGCCGGTACTGAAATCAGAAAAGCTTATGATGAAACCGGTGAAATTGCACCCAAACTTTTACGTCGTTTCGGTATCTCCGACGGAAACCGGCAATCCCTGCTTCTTGGGCAGTTTATGAGCCAGTTCGTGAACCCTTTTAAATGGACCTTGTACCAAAGCTTCCTTGACTCGAATGGTCCCGAGGGCGAGATTCTTGTCGACTGGGCCCGTAAAGAATGGAACAAGGAAAAGCATGTGGGTGAAACTCCAACGCAAATCATTGCTGAAGTTCTCGAACATGCCCGGCTGGCGGTTGAATCGATCGAAAAGGCCGCCCCTAAAGTAAAAACCAATTGGGAAGAATTTGAACGCCTCCGCAATGATGTACACTGCTACCACTTAATTGCCCGGTTCTTTGCCGAAAAAGTGGAAGCAGCCAAATGGGTGCTCAGGTACAAGTATTCCAATGAGATAAAAGATCTTGAGTTGGCTTTACCGTACCTCGAGAAAAGTGTGGAAGAGTATGAAAAACTGGCACAACGCACCCGAGATACCTACCTGTATTGCAACAGCATGCAAACCCAACAGCGCAGGGTACCCATAGCAGGCACCAATGGGACCAACAAAACCTGGGACGAACTTCTGGTTCATTATCAATCCGAATTGAATAATTTCAAAAGAAATATCGAATCCTTAAAGAATCAGGGCGACCTGCAAGCCCTTCAACAAAATAAACTTTTTGATCCTGTTAATGTAAAAATACTGAATCCAAATGTGAAGCGCTATAAACTTGTTTCTGGAGAGAAAGTTACCAGCGATAAAGATTTTTCTGTCGACCTTGTTGCTCCCGAATTGCAGCTGCTTTCAGGAATCCTGTTTTCCGATAAGGAACAGGGCGAGTTGGGTACAAAACTCAGTTTTGTTTCCGACAAAGCGGTGAAAATGGTGGTAGGTTATTACAACGGAAATAGTCTGGCATTGCTGCCCCCTCCGACACTCGAAACCAATGCCCAGGCCAACGACCGGGGTCAAGCCGATATTCGCATTGCCAACGCCATGATCATTAATGGCCTTTTCCCGGTAAATGTGTACACCTATCATTTCGAAGCAGGTACACATGAACTTACTCTGCCGAAGGGTAGGGTGTTGGTTCTTGGGTTTATCGATGGGAAACAAGAAATAAGAACCTACGATGCCGGTATTTCAAAAGAAAAGGACGGAATACCAGTCGATTGGTTGTTTTATTAATTCTGTATGAATTACAATCCAACAATAGGCAAAAACCCCCTTCCGGTCGATATTGTGCTGGCACCCGAATGGTGGTTCAAAAATGAGGGCATCACTTTCGACCGCGATTTCTTTTTTCACCCAAAAAGAAGGGTAGAAGCTGAACAACAAATGGAAAAAACGCTTTACGAGCGTTGGGGACAGTTTGGCTTGGGTGAACACCGAAACGAGGTTCGCCCCGAGATTGGTGCCGTTCACCTGGCCGCAGGTTTTCTGCTTTCGGAAATGCTTGGCTGTAAGGTCGATTACACTCAAGCGCATCCTCCACAGGTGATTGCAGCCCATCGGGATGACCTTTCGCTAGATGCGGAGGCAGCCTTTCGCTCCGGGGCTTTTCGCTCTTATGAAAACCTGCTCGATCAATTGAAAAAAAGCCACGGCTACCTTACCGGTGATGTGAATTGGGGCGGTATTTTAAACATCGCCATGGATTTGCGCGGAGAAAACATCTTTCTCGATATGATGCTAAGCCCCGAAGATACAGCTGTTTATTTTTCAAAGATCGCCTCTGTAATCGATAAGTTTACCAGGGCCATGCAGCGCGAAACCCGTTCCACATCGGTGTCGGTAAACCGAAACGTACGTCTTCTCGACCGGTCGGTGTTCCTGCATTCGGAGTGCTCGCATACCATGATCTCGGCCGATGACTATGAGCAGTTTTTGCTTCCTTTCGATAGGGAATGGAGCAAAAAG